>PWIY01000134.1 GCA_003560215.1 Bacteroidales bacterium
ACCATCAGTATAAGTACCTACCTGATCATGTACTCGCATGAGTTGTTTGAAAAAATTTCCCCCGCATTGTCTGTTTTTGAGAAAAAACGGCCCCACCTGGAAGTAGAAGATGAGGAACTGTATAAAAAGAAATTTGATGTGATCATTTTCGGGCTTGGCATGTACGGGTCCAATATTGCCCGTCAGCTCGAGGAGAAAGGGTTCAGGGTTTTTGGGGTAGATTTTGACCCCCGGGCCGTTGCCCGCTGGAAAAAAAGGGGACGAACCGCACAGTATGGTGATGCAGACGATCCTGAACTTCCTGAGATCCTGCCCCTTGATGCCACCTGCGTCATTTCCAGCCTGGACTCCAAACAGGTGAACAAAGCCCTGATCAAATACCTGAGGCATTCCGGCTACCAGGGAAATATTGCCGTAACCTCTTACACCGGACGAACCGCAAAAGAACTGGAAAAATCCGGCGCCGACCTGGTGCTGCTGCCTTTTGCCGATGCATCCGAGGTTATTCCTGACAAGCTTAAGGCCCTGCAGGCCCCGAAAAATGACACCGGTTAAACACAAACAATCAAATTGTGCCCCATGACACGCTGTATTTTAAAACACCCTTCAAGCAAACCCACGCCCAAACCAGCATTCTGGCTTCTGCTGCTTTTAACCTTCCTTACCTTTTCCTGCAGCCAGCGCGATACCGACAGGGTTGAAGAGAGCGGAACCCCGATCGTTACTGCTGAAGCAGACATCCGTGATCTGTCATCACACCGCACGGTCACTGCCCCGGTTGTTGCCTACCAGCGGATTTATATCACGGCACGCACTTCCGGGCAGGTGATGGAAATCAACGCTGAAGAAGGAGACCACATTCGCGCGGGAGAATTGCTGGTGCGGATGGACACCCGCAGGCAAGAGGCACAATTGCAGCAGGCAGAGGCAACCCTTGAAGAGGCAAGGCATCATTACCGCCGGCAGCGTCAGCTGTTTGAGTCAGAGGTGATCCCTGAGGCAGAATATGACGCAGCTTCGCGGCAACTGAAAAGTGCCGAAGCCGATGCCAGGCTCTGGGAGGTGGAGGTAGATCTGGGACAAATTGAAGCACCGATTCATGCCACCGTAACTGACCGGTTGATTGAAACAGGAACCAATGTATCTGAAAACCAGCGGCTATTTACAATTGAAGACCATAATTTGCTTGTTGTCAGACCGGGAATTCCTGAAAAGGATGTGGTACATCTCAGTAAGGGACAGGATGTGGAATTATCATTCGATGTATTTCCTGACCGAGCCGCCAGAGGGACCATCAGACGGATTTTTCCTGCGGCCGATACCATCTCCAGGCTTTTTACCGTGGAAGTGGAAGTTGACCAGGAGAGCATTCCGGGGGCCATATACCCGGGGTTCCTGGCCAGGGTACATTTTACCACCGATGAAAGAACAGACGTAGTCACCATTCCGCATGAAGCACTACTCAGCGAAAATGGAAAAGACTTCGTCTTTGTCCTTGAAGGTGAAACTGTAAGACAACGCGAAATTGAACCGGGTGTCCGGCGCGACGGACAGGTGGAAATAGTTGCCGGGCTGGAAGCCGGAGAAAAAGTCGCAGCTGGTAACCTGGAAGTATTGGAAGACGGAGCCCGTGTTGATATAAGGGGGCAGTTCAGGCGACACGGATTTGGCAGATAACACCACGGTATTTTGCAAATAAAGAGCGTAATCAATATGTCTGATAAAACCAATCATCCTTCCCCATCAATCCGTTCAGGACTGTCATCCTTTGCCATTCACCGCCCCATTGCTACCATGGCACTGACCGCCGTGGTAATCGTACTGGGGTTGTTGTTTTCAGGCAGGCTTCCGGTAAGCCTTCTTCCGGAGGTGGACTACCCCCACGTCCGGGTGGTCGTAAATTACCCGGGCGTTACGCCGGAAGTGATCGAAGAACAGATCACCCGGGTGCTCGAGCGCAATCTCTCTGCCACGGAAAACCTCGCGGAAATTCATGGCAGGGCTTCCGAAGGACGCTCTTACATTGAAATGTATTTTGAAGTAGGAACCGACATAGACCTTGCCCTGCAGGATGCTGCACGGCAACTTGAAAGGGCAAGGGCTGAGCTTCCTGACGGGATTGACCCGCCGCGGCTGACGAAAATGGATCCCTCCCAGCAGCCGGTATTTGAGCTGGCTTTCAGCTCTCCCCTGATGTCATCCATAGAGCTGCGGCAGTGGATAGACCAGCGACTTGTTCCTCAGCTTCTGACCGTCAGGGGAACGGGGACCATTGAGGTAGCAGGAGGAAAAGAACGGGAGATTGACGTCGTGGTGGATCCGGAAAAGATGCGTTCTTACCGTCTCAACATCACAGACGTCAGTAATGCCCTGGCCGGCCGAAATGTGGATATCGCCTCCGGGAACATCACCTCCCCCGAATATGACGTGCTTGCCCGCACAGAGCACCGCTACCGGGATGCCCCGGAAGTAGGCAACACCCTGGTCCGGATACCCGGGTCAGAGCGGCATGTAAGGCTGTCGGATTTTGCCGAAGTGACTGATAGCCACAGGGAACAACGCCTGTTTGCCCGGCATAACGGACTCGATGCAGTGCAGGTCACCATCATGAAGCAACCCGATGCCAATACCGTGGAAGTCATTGATGGCCTGCGCGAAACGCTGGAAGATCTGGAGGATTCAGGTTTTATCACCCAGGATATTTCCTGGGATGTGATCCGGGATGAATCATTTTTTATCCGTGCCTCGCTCCGTTCGGTGGGTATCGCAGCCATTACAGGGGGCCTTCTTGCCATGCTGGTGATCTTTCTTTTCCTGGGAAACCTCAGAAAGTCGCTGATCATCGGACTCACCCTGCCTGTGGCCATCATTGCCACATTCCTGTTGATGAATCTGGCCGGATTAACACTTAATATCATGAGCCTCGGGGGGATGGCCCTGGGCGTAGGTCTCCTCATAGACAACGGACTGGTACTGCTGGAAAACATCTTCAGGCATCAGCAGGAACTCGGAAAACCTCCGGGGAAAGCTGCGGAAGAAGGAACCGCAGAAGTATTTCAGGCCGTTCTGGCGGGAACCATGACCAACATGGCGGCCGTACTGCCGTTCTTATTGCTGACCGGCCTGGCAGCCCTGATATTCAGAGAGCTCATCCTTACCATCGCCTTTGCCATGCTGGCTTCCCTGCTGGCAGCGCTTACGCTGGTACCATCCATTTATACCTTAACTTCCACCATCACCAAAGATGGCATGAAGTCTAACCATCTCAGCCGTGGGACACAGAAGCTGATTGCGCGACTGACAACCTTCTACCACCGAATCATTCCCTTTGTCATCAGGAAACGTTATCCGATCATTGTGGTAGCCACCCTGATTCTGGCCGGCAGTATCTGGCTGATCCGGGGCATGGGCAGCGAATTTCTTCCTCCGGTGGACGACGGGCGGATCACGATGCGGTTTGTGCTTCCTCTTGGAACAGCCCCTGAGCCCACCCGTGAAGCTGCCATCCTAATCGAAGAAGCCATACAGGAAATGCCCCACGTGGAAAACTACTACAGTACGGCCGGAGGGTATTTCCGTGGCGGGCAGTTGTCGATCCGCGGCGGGATGATTGATATGGTGGTGCAGCTTATTCCGCCCTCACAACGCAGGGGGTACACCGCCGAAAGGTGGGTTTCTGAGTTCTCGGAAAAGATCCGGGAATTGCAAATGGCCTTTACACAAGAAAGGATCAGGGGGCCCAGGATCGAGGGTCTGCAGACTTCAGTGGTGGATGATGACATTTCAGTTGGCGTTGTCGGAGAAGAACTGGATGTGCTTGAAGAAACCGCCATGAAAATCCTTGCACGCATCCGGGATCTGGAAGGTGTGGGCAGTGCGCAACTGGGCCGTGATGAGAGAATACCTCAGGTTATTATCCGGGTTGATGAAGAACGGGCCGCTGACATGGGGATTTCATCCGAACAGGCAGGACTGGCGATCCGCACCGCAGTCGATGGAATGGTCCCCACCAAATATGTCACCGGCGGGTTTGAATACAACATACGGGTACGTATGCCAAGATCCCTCACTGGTTCGGCTGCCACCATGGCCAACATGCCGCTGTTTGACCAAGAAGGCAGACACATCAACCTTGGAAGCATTGCAGATTTTCAGGAAGATATGGGGCCGGCACATATTGAAAGGCTGAACCAGATACGAATTGTCCGTGTGAACGCAACCGTTAACCCGGAAGAAGCAACTGTTGGCCAGGTAAACCAGCGTGTCAGGGAAGCACTCTCGAACCTGGAACTCCCCGAAGGCTACAGCCTGGTTTACGCCGGAGCAGCAGAGCAAATTGCCGAAACCAACCGCTCCATGCGCCTGGCGATCGCCCTGGCCATATTTTTTGTATTGGTGGTGATGGCAGTGCAATATGAAAAATTGTCAAGTCCACTTGTCATTCTGACCAGTTTGCCATTTTCCGTCATCGGTGCGGCGTTGTTGCTCTACCTCACCGGCACAGCGCTGAGCGCGCCGGTATTGCTGGGAATGATCTTCCTGGTTGGCATTGTGGTCAATAATGCCATTTTGCTTGTGGCGTTTGCCAATAAAAAGCGGGAAGAGGGGCTTTCTGCCCGCGAAGCTGTTGCCGAGGCCGGTACTGTCAGGTTACGGCCCATCCTCATGACCACATTGACCACCATTTTCGGGATGACCCCACTTGCACTGGCAATCGGAGAGGGTGGAGAACTGTTGCAGCCCCTGGCACTGACGATTATCGGCGGACTGGCTTTCGGAACCTTCCTGACACTGATCATGCTCCCCGGCATTTATGTGATCAGTGAGGACATGAAAAAAGTGCGAAAAAAACCTTAATTTCGTTGCTATTCAAGATTGTCAAACCAACAACCAACAACTGGATGGGCGTCAGCCCCGACTAACCGGAGGAGGCGAAGCCTCCGACAAACCAACAACCAAGGGTGCGAAGCACCCGTTAACCGGAGTGGCGAAGCCACGACCAACCGGAGGGGCGTCAGCCCCGACAAACCGGAGGGGGCGATAGCCCCCGACCAACCAACAACCAAGGGTGCGAAGCACCCGTTAACCGGAGTGGCGAAGCCACGACCAACCGGAGGGGGCGATAGCCCCTGACTAACCGTCAGCGCTGCGCGCTGACCAACCAACAACCATTATGCGTACAAATTCTTTATTTCAAAAAATCTCTGTTTTAACCTTACTACTCCTGTGCTCCTTTCAGGGTGCCGGGCAAGGTAACAGTTCACGGACAAGCACCGCTGAAGACCGTGAAGCCCTTTTTTACTACCTCATCACAAAAACCATTGAAAGGGAGTCCATTGCCGAACCCAAAACCTGGGTGATGAATTATGATCCCCTCAAAGACATGCTGCAGTTCAAAGATGACATGATCGCTGCCGACACCGATGAGGCGTTGTTTGAGGTACTGATGAAAATGAGCAACGTACGGCGCGACAGGCATGCCGTGGTGAACCCTGTCGATGACGGGCTGCAGATCAACCAGGATGTGAACCGGAGTGCCCCGCTGATTTTCCAGACGGACTATTCCACACCTGGCGACTACTTCTTTTTTATCGGTGATTATGCTTCGGATATTTCCAGCTATACCCGGCATGAAAGCCCGGAGATCGGCGACCGGCTGCTGGCTGTGAACCAGATTCCCATTGATGAATACATTGAAGAACTGCGCCTTTTTATGCGCTACTCAAGTTATAACGGACTGTGGAGGCTGATGGCAGAAGCCATTCCCCAACAGCATTTTCGTTTACCTGTCCCGCTCGACAAAGAAGAAGTGACCTTTGAGCTTGAAAAAGCTGAAGGAGAGGTATACAGCCTGACCCTTCCCTATCTTGACCGTGACGAAATCAGCTGGGAAGGTCACTATAAACTGCACGGCGACCACAGGTACGATGGTTTCCATGAAACGATCTCGACCATCAGCTATGACCTTTATGAACACCCTGACCTGGAGGTGCTGATTATTGACTGGTATGGTTTCAGGCCTTCACTGATCGAGGATGTGGACTCCCTTCTGGCTTACGCCGATGCCAACGGACTGCTCGGTCACGACATAATTTTCGACGGCACACGGGCCAGAGGCGGTTCCAACGGCGCCTACCTGATCGCCAGGCTTTTTTCCGACCCCTTCAAGGTAACTTATGGCAATCTGAAGCTGAGTGACCTTACCCCGCTGTTTGTGGAAGACCGTCTTGAAGCCTATGAAGAAGGGACCCTGGGAGGTACAACCGACGGAGGAACCAGGCAGATTGACTGGCTTACCAATGACGTCATGGAAGCCTATGAAAGAGGCGACAACTTCACCACCAATGTACCTCACAAACTGGCCCACCTGCCCAAAGACTCTGACGGAGTCCATGAACCGGCCTCTTTCAGGTTTACCGGTGAAGTGGTGTCACTGCTCGGACCCTATGGCGGATCACACCTTGATCAGTATGCCTCCATGGTGATTGACAACAACCTGGGGCATACCATAGGAATGCCGGTTGGGGGATTCAGCAGTACCTGGGAGTTCGGAGAGATCCTTCATTTCCCCATCAGCGGAGAACCCATTGCCTATTTTGAATGGGGCATGGGCAATACCATCAGGCCCAATGTGGCGCATCCCGTAGACATCGTGGACAAGTACGGAAGATATTACGGAAAATCCATGCATCCCGACGGGGTGGTTCTGGAAGGCAACCCTCCCCCGGTCGATCATCTGGTTCCGGTATCGCGCGACAACTATATAAATTACTATGATATTCTGCTTGATGAGGCCCTGAAGCACCTTGGCCATCGTTAGTAAATCAATGAACCCGAATTGAACCCCATCACCTAACCCAATCATGTACCTATGAGAAAAATTATTTTAATGTCAGTTATCGCATTGCTTTTTGCAGGTTGTGGCCCGGCCAACAATGCAGAAGATAAGAGCCCGGTAGACCAGCGCACCATCGAAAACGTTGTTGAACAACTTACCGAAACGCACGGTGTACAACACGAAGACCGCATCCGAAGGGGTGTTGGGCAAGCCGCCTCACTCTGGCGCGAAAAAGACGGAACCCCCGGCGACTTCGAATCATTCTGTGCCGAACGTTTTATCAGTGACCAGGAAGAACTGGATGAAGTGTTTGACCGGCTGGCTCATAATTTTGAGCATTTGTTCGGATACATGAACCGCATCAGCCTGGAGCTTAACCGCCAGCTGCACGAAGACCGCGGGCCGATCCACTTCATTGATCAGCTTTTCGGAGCGTTCAGCCCGGGAGCACACATCCAGGACGATCTCTATGACAACAAAATTGCATTTGTCATCGCCCTGAATTTCCCCCATTACACCCTGGAAGAAAAAAATGAACTGGGCGGAGACTGGAGCGACCGCGAATGGGGTTATGCCAGGCTGGGCGATTACTTCACCGCAAGGGTACCTGCAAGTATTCAGCAGAATTATTCGCAGGCCAGCAATGAGGCAAGCATGTATATTTCGGAATACAACATCTTTGCCGGGAAACTCCGGAACGAAGCAGGTGAAAAACCTTTTCCCGAAGGCATGAAGCTGCTTGCACACTGGAATATCCGCGATGAGATACGGTCTAACTACGGCCAGCCGGGCGGCCTGGAAAAGAAAGAGATGCTTTACCAGGTAATGCTGCGCATCATCAACCAGGACATCCCGAAACAAGTGATCAACAGTGACGAATATGAATGGAACCCCCACACGAATGAGCTGTGGAGAGATCAGGAATCAGTCACCCCCGAGCCTGAAGAAACCCGTCGTTATGCCCATTTGCTGAATATTTTCAACGCATTGAGCGACATGGATCCCTACTACCCCCATCTTGACACCTATATCAAGCGCAACTTTGACAGCAGCATGGAAATTCCCCAGGAAGAGGTGGAGGAACTGTTCCGTGAATATGCCGCTTCTCCGCTTTTACGTGAAACCGCGCAACTGATCAGTGAACGACTTGGGCGTGAATTGCGTCCGTACGACCTCTGGTATGACGGATTTAAAGCCCGGAGCGGCATTTCTGAAGAGGAACTTGACGAAATCACAAAACGCAGGTACCCCGATGCAGATGCCCTGAACGAGGACCTTCCCAGGATTTTGAGGGAGCTGGGGCACAGCCACGATATGGCAGAATTCATCGCCGGCAAAATTGAAGTGGATGCAGCAAGGGGCTCGGGCCATGCCTG
>PWIY01000059.1 GCA_003560215.1 Bacteroidales bacterium
CATAAATGTCAATTTTGGCTACCTCAAAATTATCAAACTGAATATTGAATAATTCCGGAGAAGTTCTCATCTGGAGCTCTTGCCATTGAACGCCACCCGTCCTGATAAATTTGCCAACAGGTGCGGCAGTGTCATCCAGCGGGTTTTCAACACCAAACTCAACAGTTGAACCGGAGTCGACGGTATCCAACAACGCCATGTTATCCTCATCCCTTGCAGCAAAAGTAATAAACAGCTCATCGGGAGTAATAGGATCCAGAGGCTCAACCTCTTCGGGTTCTTCCACAACTTCGGGTTCAAGTGAGGGGTCATGGTAATGGGCATAGGTGAAGTCCCAGTAAAGTTCTTCATAGGTATAGGAAACATGCATCAGATCGTATCCGTCATGCTCTTCCACCCTTACCTGGAAAGACTTCTGTTCAACCAGCGTAGAGCTTTCCTCTGTGGTTGTCAGGTGAGGCAGACCCATCCATGCTCCAAGACCATGAAGGGTAATGGTATGGCTGCCGGGATCATATTCGTACTCATGTGTGCCGCCAAGAAGGGGACTCAGGTCATCTCCGTCTGCACTGACCATGTTCTCCGGAAGGGCTTCAAAGCAGACATCTGCAAAATCGGTGTCGCCAAACAATACAGCATCTCCGAAAAACACCCCGTTGTCATCAAACTCAAAAGTTCCGTCAAGATGGAAGGTGAAATCGTGGAAATACCTGCAGGGAGTGCTTCCGTCATTGGATAGTGACCACCAGATGCGTGCATCATCAGGATTGGGGCCGACACCCAGGCTGGTTCCCTCTCCCCGCCAGAGCCGCCAGGTTTTTTCGTCATCACCGGCAATTCTTCTGAGTGCCTCGAAGGGATCTTCAATTTCGATGTTCTCCGAGAATGTGGAGGTTGCCCCCACCTCGTTGGAGGCTGTGAGTGTCACTTCATATTCGCCTGCTTCTTCATATTCATGGGTGGGGTTTTCTTCTGTGGAGGAATTTCCATCACCAAAATCCCAGCTATAAGAAGTAGCATTCTGAGAAAAGTTGGTAAATGTTACCATCTGCCAGTTGTCTTCACTGACCTCAAACTGAAAACTGGCAACGGGATCTTCTGGAACGGGTTCCGGATCATCGTCCTCGCACGAAGGTAAAAAAGCAATAATGCTTAATGCTCCGATGAAATAGAGCATCTGCCTGAAAAGTTTTTCTGTTTTGGGTTTTTTCATGATCATGTTGTTTAATGAGTTTGAATAATGAAATTTAGATAAATGACTGATCTGAGGCGATCATTTTAATAACAAACATAGGTGACAAGGGGATGTGATCAAAATTTTTCATTACATCATGATTGCAGCATTGGGAAAAAATACTACATCATGGCTACATCATTGTGATGAGGTGATTGCTGAAAAAGAAAGCTTTATGGGGGTTTCTTCAGGATAGTAGATTTTCTCAGTCAGGATAACTACTGTGACATCATGTAGTCGGTGAGGTTGATGTGTTTGTCAAGCTTCAGTTTTTTTCGCAACCTGTACCGGCTGATTTCCACACCCCGGACTGAAATATTCATCAGGGGAGCTATTTCTTTGGTTGACAAGTTCATCCGGAGATATGCGCACAGGCGCAACTCCTTTGGCATCAGATCGTTGTGTTTTTCCTTGAGTCTGTTCAGGAAGTCCTGATGTACTTCATCAAAATAGTTATTGAAAAGTTCCCAATGCTTTTCATTGCGCAGGTCCCTGTTTACTTTTTTAAGAAGATTGTTTACATTTTGTCTGTCGGGGTGGTCGGAGGGCATGTTCTTCAACAATCCGGCAAGGTCATTTTTTAATTCCGTGAGTGTTTTGTTTTTCTGAATGATGTGCATGGTGGCATTGGCCAGCTCTTTGTTTTTGTGCTGCATCTCATTTTTCAATCCTTCATTGCGCAACTCAATGATTTCTTTTTCACTCAGGGCTGTCTGGGCTTTAAAAATTTCTTCTTTCCTGGCCAGTCTCTTTTCATGCCTTATTTTTTCCCGCTGCCTGATCCGAAGCATTCTTTTCCTGAAATAATAAACGTTTGCACCAATGAGAATTAGCAGCAATAACCCATAGATCACGTAGGCGGTGGTTGATCTCAGAAAAGGAGGTTCTATGGCGAAATGAAACTCCACCGGAGGGCTTTCGACCCCGAATGCATTCTGTGCTTTAATTTCAAACACATAGTCTCCTTCCCGCAGATTGGTGTATTCTTTAAAGTTACTTGTGGTCCAGTCAGACCATTCAGTTTCAAAGCCATGCAGCCGGAAAGAAAACCTGATCTCGTGCGGGTTTTCAAAAATTGGGGTGGTAAATTGAAACCGGACTGAATTCAATGCATGAGGCTGTACGGGTATATTTGTTTGGTTATCAATGATTTCCTGGTTGTAGGAAAATAGTGAATCATGCTTTTGCTGGCCGTAAAATAAGATTTCTGTAAAGAAAACCCCCTCGGTTTTCTGATAATCGTTGATGATTCCGGGGTCATAATGGATCAATCCGTTCTGAGAACCAATGAAGACATGACCCGGATCCAGTTTGAAAAGATTCTGAAATGCAGGAAGCAAAAACGGATTTACCCTGGTAAACGGGGAGGTAATGTCACGATAGGTTCCGTCTTCCAGCATGCGCATCACACCGAGGTAATCATCGGTATAATACCACAGGTTTCCGCTCTCATCCTGGTGGATTTTATCAATGAATCCTTTTCCCCCAAACAATGCATTCAGACCATCATCCGGCACAAATGTCTGAAGGTTGTGGTCGAAATAATAGAGGCCATCGCGGGTGGTCACGCGCATTTCACCATGGACTTCCTGAATGTTGTAAGGGAGTTCAGCCGGAAGGTTGGCTTCATTATGGTAAAGGTACACATTTTCAACCCTTGAAAAGTCGCTGCTCATCTGCAGTTTAAACAGCCCCCGGTATCCGTGCCCCACCCAAAGTATGTGATCCCTGTCGGCAAAAATACTGCGGCTTGATTCCCTGAACCCGCTGACTTCGTCCTTCAATTGCCAAAGGCCATTTTGTTTCTGCAATCTGACAAGCCCGCTGTATGTCCCTGCGATTATCTGATCACTGTTTACATCGGGTTTGATAAAAGACCAGAACCCCCTGATGTCGGAAATCTGCCTTGCATGGTACCCGTTTACCTGGAATGCCCCGTAATTATGACCGCACAACAGGGTGTTGTCTATTACTTCAAGGCTCCAGACCTGCCCCCTGGTTCCTTCTATCAGCCGGAAGCCCGTGTGATCATCTGCCCGGCTCCCGATGTGTTCCAGGCCGGCGGCAAAAAGCCCCTGGTTGGTTCCCACATACAGGATGTCGTTGTGCACGGTTGTTGCGTAAACACTTTCAATATTGAAATTATGATCAAACACGGTCAGGGGTGAGCTGGTCTCAGCGTAGTCTATTCCATTGTCAAGCCCCATCCATAAATTATCATGACGATCCTGAAATATGTCAAGTATGGTATTATTCTGCAGTCCCTTTGTACGGTTGAGATGTTGCAGGATATTTCCGGACGGGTCAGTGACAAACATTCCCTCGCTGACCGATCCGAAAGCCAGGTTCCCGTCATTCAGCCTGATTCCGGAATAGAGGTTGTCGGCAATTAAAAAAGCATTTACATCGCCCTGCCAGGGCGTCATGGAATTTCCATCCAGGATGAATATCCCCTCATTGGAGGTTCCGATGAGTTTGCGGTTAAGCCCGTATGGAATTACACAACTGATCTCATTGCGGAAAAATACTGGATGGTCACTGACCGGTATCAGTGTTTGGTCTTCCAGACGCATGAGTCCTTCCTCTTCTTCTGTCACATAAAAAGCCTCTCCGGCCTGATGCATGAACCCAAAACTTTTTTCCGGTTCAATGACTTCGACCCGGTTTCCATCAAAAATAAAAATGTACTCGAATGACTGAAAAATGATCCTACCCCTGTCTTTAAAAATTTTCCATACTTCATCAAAGTTGCGGTATTCGGTGGGGATCAGATGGGTCAGCGAATTCCATGAAAGAAGTCCTTTATCGTCAGGAGCAAGGTAGCCGATTTCCTCAAAAGCTCCCGCAAAAATGGAATCACCGCTTGCCATTACTTTCCGGACGACCGAATTATTGGGCATGGGGTATAAATTCCATTCGGTTCCGTTATACTCCAGTATTCCATCATTGTTGCCAAAATACATAAATCCGTTGCTGCTCTGGGTAACTGACCAGTTCTGCGTACCCGCATTGTAAACGTCGCGGGGGTGATTCACGATAAAAGGCAATCCGATCCCCTTTATTTGCGCGGTTCCCGGCAGATAAAACGAAAGCAATACGGCAACAAGTAAATAATTACGAATTTTTCCGGACATAATTGGCTATAATCTATCAAAGATAATTGTCTTTTATTTGAAAGACATTTCTTTTTATGTTATTTGTTTTTGATTTATCAGACCCGGAGTTAAATATTCCTTTTTGTTTGAGGTTATTGCTTAATAAAAACAGTATTTCCCCTGAATTATTGCTATTTTTACCTGAAAACCGGGCAGCAAACAGCTTTATATATATGCACAGGAAGTACACTGTAATAGCGGAAGGGTTGTCGGATAAGGGTCTTGTACGTAACCAAAATGAGGATCATATCCTCGTGAATGATATTGTCTTTACAGATGATGGAGTGAGGAGGGTTTTTCCGGGCCAGGAAATGCTGGTTTTTGCAGTGGCTGACGGACTTGGCGGGCACAGGGCCGGGGAGGTAGCGAGCCGTGATGTACTCAGGCATTTGCAGGTATTTGCCCGGAATCTTTTGCCTGAGGAAGACCTGGAGACACTTCGTGAGCAGTTTTCACGGTGGGTAATGGATGTGCATCAATCCCTGTTGCGCAGGGGGAGGGAAGATTCTTCATGTGAAGGAATGGCCACCACTCTGTGCGGACTCTTGTTTTCCGGAGAGGCGGTGGTGTGGTTTCATGCCGGCGACAGCCGGTTATATCATTACCGAAGGGGGCAATTGGACCGGCTGACCAGTGATCACAGCCAGGCCGCCCTGTTCAATGACCCGGATATCCCTTCGAATATGATTGCCAATTGTATCGGTGCCGGGAAGGTCCCGTTCATTGATGTGGGAGAAATCAGTGCATTGCAGCCCGGTGATGTTTTGCTGCTGTGTACAGACGGATTAAGTGATATGCTGGACGATGACAGAATTGCTCTTTTATTGGATGCTAAAACCGGCAGTGCAATGGTGGATGCCGCCAACGAAAGGGGAGGGGTTGACAACATATCGCTGATAAAGCTGGAAATCAGTGAATGAATTTGCATAAGATTATGAAAAGTAAATGTTATCAGAGTACCCGAATCATCATTTGTATTTCACTTTTTGTTTTGATGGCGTTTTCCGGACCGGAAGAAGCTGAAAGGGAGGTAGACCGTGAGCTGCTGCTGGAACTGATCAATTCGTACCGCACCAGTGGGGTAGAATGCGGAGGAGAATACCAGCCTCCTGTTGACCCGCTGACCTGGAATGATTCCCTGGCCGCCGCTGCACAGGCACACAGTGACGACATGTTTGAAAATGATTTTCTGTCCCATACCGGCAGCGACAACTCTTTGCTGGCCGGCCGGATTGATTTGACCGGCTATGACTGGCGAACCATCGGCGAAAATATTGCAATGGTACACAGGGAGGCTGAACACCGGGTTGTCGAAGGGTGGATCACCAGCCCGCAACATTGCATGAATATCATGCGGGCTGATTTTGAGGAAATGGGTGTTGCCAGAACCGGGAAATTCTGGACACAGGTGCTGGCGAAACCAAGGCATTGAGCTTCTAGCGTTCAGTTTTGATTGCTTTTATCCCCGAGGGCAGGTGTCCGAAATAGGACTTGAAAACCCTTGTGAAGTAGCTGGGGTCGTCGTATCCTACCATATATGCAATTTCTGCCACATTACCTGCGTCTTTTGCAAGAAGTTCCCGGGCTCTGTGCATCCTGGCAGACCGGATGAAACGGAGGGCGGACATACCAGTTGCTCCTTTCAATTTGCGGTGAAGCTGAGAGCTGCTCATCCCGGTCATTTTGGCAAATTGATTCACAGTAAAATGCTCATTGGCCATATTGTCTTCCATTATTTTAATGGTCTTTCCCATAAATGCTTCTTTACGGGTAATTACATGGCTTGTCCAGGGTTTGATTACTGTGTTGCCAGACCTGGTTTTATATAATGTGTCAGGATCAGCTGCATAATCCTGTGTGCCAATCGGGAACCTTAGTCTGAACCTTGTTCCTTTATCTTGCCTGCTTATAACACTAATGGTGCCGTTTTGCAGTTCAGTCAGATCCATCATGCCGGGAATTCCGGACTGAGAGTTTCCGCAATCCTGATAGCCATCATGTTTATTGTTCTCAAAATGGTTATATATCGCGGGTAATAGTTCTTTCGGAATTTCAGCCCCCGTATCAGTTATAATAATTTCCAGGCAGGGGTTTGTACATCCTGAGTGATGGATCCCGGCACAGATCGTAATCCTGTCGCCTGCTGAAGCGTATTTAAATGAAGTATGGAGCAGGCTTAGCAGAATATTGCCTATTAAAAACGTGTTAAAACAGAATGTTTCGCTCAACGGGGCGTTAAGGGAATGTTTCCGGATGAATCCCAGTTTAATATCTTTTTTTTCCGATAAGAAAGAGAATGAATATAGCACTCCGGTCAAAAAACTGACCAGGTTTTCGCCGGAAAATACATGCTGGAATCCTTCACCAAAAGATCCTGAAAGGCCTGGCAACTGATTGACCCCATAATAATCCTGATCCATGTTTAAGGACAGATTATAATCCGTATAAATTTATGAAGAATTTTTGATCAATCCATATCATTTCCGTCATCTTTCCAATAAATCATAAACCATGAATATTGAAAATATATAGGGTTTGCCTGCCTCATGTTTTCCTGTATCAGGGGGCTTGTATGTCCCATCATTACAGGTTCTCCGGGCTGCCAGTTTGCCGGAATCTTAAACTCATAATTGTCGTCTGACTTTTGGAGGGCGATCAGGGTACGGAGAATTTCCGGGGTGCTTCTTCCTACTTCATTGGGGTAGAACTGAATGGCCCTGACCTTGTTGTTCCGGTCAATAAAAAAAACGCCCCTGATGTTTGTTCCTCTTTTGGCATTGGGGTGATTCATCCCATAAATGGAAGAAATGGAATAATTGTTGTCATCAACAAGAGGAAATCTGATCTTTCTTGCCCCCCGGTCTTTAAAGTTAATCTCCTCCATCGCTTCTTTCCATTTGAAATGAGTTTCCAGCATGTCTGTTGAAACAACTATAATCCGGGTGTTGTGTTTCTCAAACTCATTTTGCAAATACGCCAGTTCCAGAATTTCACTGGAGCAAACAGGGGTAAAGTCCCGGGGGTGGGAGAATATAATTTTCCAACTTCTGCCGAAGTCATACGGGAAATTAATGGTGCCTTCTGTCGATTCGGCGACGAAGGCCGGTGCGGTATCCCCGATCATGGGAATGTAACTTCTCTTCGTGTCCTGGCCGGTTCCGTCGAAGGGGACAGCCAGGCATGCAATCAGTAAAATAAGTAATGCTCTCATTGAATTTCAGATAATTGTGAATAATGCAATAACCTGTTCCAAGATATATTATTTAACACGGGAGTGGTTAGGACATTCACGTCAATATACCGGAGATTTATTTCAGAAATAAATATTGTGTAACTTTATGTCGGACACATACGTTACACATATTTAAGCCCATATTATTTAATCCCATACATCATGAAAACAATTACCTTTTTTTCCAGGATTATTGTGTGCCTCGGACTGATGGTTTCCTTGTACACTGACACTTTATCCGCCCGGACACTGCCGGATGACTCAGCAGCGGCCGTGGAAAAATTAATTAAGGAATACGACCACGAAGAATCTCCCGGTGGGGTTATCATGGTGATGCGTGGGGGAGAAATAGTTTACCGAAGGGCTTTCGGAATGGCCAATCTGGAATACGGCATCCCATTTGAAACGGGAACCCCCACCAACATCGGCTCCACATCCAAGCAATTCACGGCCTTTGCCATAGCTTTGCTGGAAGATGAGGGAAAGTTGTCGCTGGAAGATGATATCCGTAAGTACATCCCTGAACTCCCCCACCTGGGAGACACGGTCCGTTTGCGTCACCTGATTTCGCATCCCAGCGGTTACAGGGAG
>PWIY01000009.1 GCA_003560215.1 Bacteroidales bacterium
CGCCGACCAACCGGAGGAGGCGAAGCCTCCGACTAACTGGAGTGGCGTCAGCCACGACTAACCGGAGGCGCGTCAGCGCCGACTAACCGGAGGGGGCGTCAGCCCCCGACTAACCAACAACCGGAGGCGCGCAGCGCCGACTAACCGGAGGAGGCGAAGCCTCCGACTAACTGGAGGCGCGCAGCGCCGACTAACTGGAGTGGCGTCAGCCACGACTAACCGGAGGGGGCGTCAGCCCCCGACTAACTGGAGTGGCGTCAGCCACGACTAACCAACAACCATACACATGTCTCAGGCGTTAAAAATCACATTGCGTTCCGGAAAAGATGATGCAGTGCGTCGCTTTCATCCATGGGTGTTCAGTGGCGCGATCAAAAAAACAGAAGGACGGGCATACGATGGTTGCCTGGCCGGGGTCTATTCCAACAAAGATGAATACCTGGGAAGCGGAATATTCCAGGATGCAACCATCGCAGTCAGAATGATGGCTTTCGCCCCGGAGCAACCCGATGATTTTGGGGTTGATTTCTGGGAAAACAAAATCCGCAGGGCATTTGACCTCCGCAAACTGACCGGACTTACCGACAGTCCCCACACAAACGTTTACCGGCTGATCCACGGAGAGGGCGATCATCTGCCGGGGCTGATCATTGATCATTATAACGGGCATCTGGTTATTCAGATCCACTCCACGGGGCTATACAGCTACCTTACTCCGATTGCCGGAGCATTGAAGAAAGTTTACGGAAATAAATTGCGCAGTATTTCTGATAAGAGCAGGGAAACATTGCCGGCTGCTTTCTGGGAGAACCGCTCGTATGAAAAGGTGCTTTTCGGTGAATGCCGGCAGTCAGAAGTACTGGAGAACGGACATCGTTTTCTCATCGACATTGAAGGCGGGCAGAAAACCGGATTCTACATTGATCAGCGTGACAACAGGAAGCTCCTGACTGAATACTGCAAAGAAAATAAAGTGCTGAACACCTTCTGCTACAGCGGAGGATTTTCTGTTTATGCCCTGAAGGCCGGAGCAAGTCAGGTTGACTCGCTCGACAGTTCAGCAAAAGCCATTGCGCTGGCTGAGGAGAATGTTTCCCTGAATATCGGACCAGCAGACATCCACCGTACCATTACAGCAGATGCAATGAGTTACCTGAACGGCATGGAGGAAGATTACAATGTGATCATTCTGGATCCGCCTGCCTACGCAAAACATCAGCATGTGAAACATAAAGCCGTTCAGGGTTACAAGCGACTGAATCTGGCCGCGTTGAAGAAAATTAAAAAGGGGGGAGTGCTATTTACATTCAGCTGCTCCCAGGTTGTGGACATGCAGCTATTCCGGTCAACGGTAATGGCCGCAGCCATTCAGTCCGGCAGAAATGTAAGGATACTGCACCAGCTTACACAGCCCGCAGATCATCCGGTGAATATTTTTCATCCTGAAGGACAATACCTGAAGGGCCTGGTTTTATTCGTGGATTAGTTTGGTTGCAAACATGCCTGAAGCAAATAACACCTACAAAAGTATCTGGCAGATATCCTATCCCATTATCCTGGGGCTGACAGCCCAGAACCTGATGATCGCCATAGATACTGCCTTTTTGGGCCGTCTGGGTGAAATAACCCTGGGGGCCTCTGCCATCGGGGGAATTTTTTACCTGTGTCTGGTCATGCTGGGCGCAGGGTTTTCAATCGGAACCCAGATTCTCATTGGCCGTCGAAACGGGGAGGGCAAAAAACACCAGATCGGGCTTGTTTTTGACCATGCCGTTTATTTTCTGATCGCTCTTGCCTTTTTGTTATTTCTGTTCCTGACCTTCATTGCCCCCACTTTCCTTCAGTGGTTTCTGAAGTCAGAAAGGATATGGACCGAAAGCCTTGTTTACCTTGATTACAGGCGGTTCGGGTTCTTATTCGGCTTTCTGGTGTTGGGCTTCAATGCATTTTATACCGGGATTACCCGGACACGGCTGCTTATCCTCAGTACTACAGTAATGGCGGTTACAAATATTATCCTCGACTATGTCCTCATATTTGGTCATTTTGGATTACCGGCCATGGGAATTGCCGGAGCCGCACTGGCAACCAACATTGCTGAACTGGTAACCTTCGGTTTTTTTATTTACTGGTCACATCAAAACAGGATGCTCTCCACCTGCCGGCTTTTTGTCTTCCACCGCCCAAACTGGCAGCAATACCGCCCATTGCTGAAGGTGGCTGTTCCTGTGATGTTCCAGTACTTCCTCTCCTTTGCCGCATGGTTTGTTTTTTTTATGGTCATTGAGCAGATCAGCGAAACAGCCCTGGCTGCCTCGAACATTACCCGCAGTTTTTATATGCTGCTGATGATTCCTGTTCTGGGCCTGAGTTCCGCAACCAACACAATTGTCAGCAACCTGATCGGACAGGGGAACAGCCAGCAGGTGATCTCCCTGATCAAAAAGGTTCTGATGATCGCATTATCGGTAACCCTGGCTATTATTCAACTGAACATTTTTATGCCGGCGCAAATTGCCGGATTGTTCACTTCAGACCCGGTGCTGGTGGAGGCAAGCATTCCGCTTCTGCGGGTCACTTCATTGGCACTGATTGCTTTTGCATTTGGAATGATCCTCTTTAGCGGTCTGTCAGGAACGGGAAAAACCCTGGTCGCTCTGCTGATTGAAATATTGTCGATCACGTTTTACCTGCTGAGTGCCTTTATACTGGCTGTCTTCCTCAATGCCTCCGCGCCCGTCGTGTGGTTTGTCGAAGTGGTGTATTTTACCATGCTCGGCCTGGGTTCATTGATGTACCTGAAGTCGGGCAAGTGGCGGGTATATAAACTATAACGGTATGACCATTGTTTCTGCAAACGGTTCATACCGGTTAAAATACCGGCACACACCTGGTCACGATCGCAAGGATTATTATATATTTGCAGGGTAATGCGCAATTCTGTCTGGTTTCATTGTTACCGCCATGCAAAAATCTTTTCTGACCTGTACTTTTCTGGTGCTTCTTGTAACATTTTATTCAACAAGACCTGTCGCAAGCCAGGAAAATGAAATACCCCTGTCAATTCCCCAGGGGACGCAGGATTATACAACCCCCTGGGTGGATTCGGTTTTTGCTTCGCTCAGTCTTGAAGAACGCATTGCACAACTTTTGATGATACGTGTTCATACCGACCGCGACGAGGCCTACTATGACCGGATAGTCAGGGAGATCAGTGAATATAATGTGGGAGGAGCAGCCTTTTTCCGCGGAGGCCCTAAACGCCAGGTTGCAATGACCAACCGGATCCAGAGCCAGGCAAAAACACCGGTATTGATTGCCATGGATGCAGAATGGGGCCCCAGCATGCGGCTTGACAGCACCATTGTTTTTCCAAGGCAGATGACCCTGGGGGCCATTGAAGACGACCGGCTGATCTATGAAATGGGAATGGAAATCGGCCGGCAACTCCGACGACTGGGTGTACACATGAATTTTGCCCCTGTAATTGATGTCAACAACAATGCAGACAATCCGGTAATCAACTTCAGGGCATTCGGTGAATCCAGGGAAAAAGTTGCCCAAAAAGGCCTGGCCTACATGCAGGGCCTGCAGGATGCGGGCATCTTTGCTTCGGCCAAACATTTTCCGGGCCATGGCGATACAGATGCAGACTCACATCATACCCTCCCCCTCCTTCGCCAAAGCTATGAAGAACTGGATTCCATCCACTTTTACCCTTTCAGGAAACTGATCGACCAGGGGCTTCACAGTGTAATGGTTGCCCACCTTGAGATTCCTTCACTTGAACCTGAAGCCAGCCTGGCCTCTACCCTTTCATACAATATCGTGACCCGGTTGCTGAAGGAAGAAATGGGTTTCCAGGGGCTGGTAATTACCGATGCGCTTGACATGCGCGGCGTATCTGACTATTTCGAACCCGGTGAACTCGAGCTGCGCGCACTGATGGCCGGAAACGATATTCTGCTGCTTCCCGAGGACGTCCCTGCTGCCATTGGTACAATCAAAAAAGCTGTTCAGGACGGTCTGATCACTGAAGAGCTTATCAATGAACGATGCAGAAAAATTCTATATTACAAAGAGAAGGCCGGCCTGGATGATTTTGATTTTATTTTTCCCAACGGCCTGATTGACGAGCTGAACCATCCTTCTGCCAAATTGCTCCAGAAACAACTGGCCGAAGCAGCGGTTACCCTGGTTCGGAATGAAAAGGATCTGATCCCTTTGTCAGGCCTCAACCATCGCCGTATAGCGGCTTTGTCGATTGGAGAGAAGCCTGGCAATCCTTTCCATGAAATGCTGAATCAATACGCCCCCGTGTCTGTTTACGGAATTGACAAAAAACACACCCCGGACAGGGCCCTTCAAATAATGGCCGAACTTGAAAAATACGACCTGGTCATCGTTTCACTGCACAACAACAGCATGTTCGTATCAGCCGAATATGGGATAACACAGGAATCAATCGGCCTGATTCACGCCCTGTCCAGGCGAAAAGAGGTAATTCTTTCTCTTTTTGCCAACCCATACAGCCTCTCTTTTTTCGAAGAAGAAATATTGGATACAGATGCCATCGTGGTGGCTTATGAAGATGGTGAGTACTTTGAACATGCAGCGGCCCAGGCCATCTTTGGGGGCATCCAGACCACAGGAAAACTCCCGGTAACTGCAAGACCTCTGTTTGATGCCGGGCAGGGCATCATCAGTCCTGAACCTGTCAGGATAAGATTCGGCCACCCGGAGGAAGCAGGGATTCCCTCTTCACTGCTCAGTCGTATTGACTCCCTTGCTCAAAAAGGCATCAGAACCGGAGCTTACCCCGGCTGCCAGATTGCTGTGATCAAAGACGGGATCATGGTTTATAACAAGGCTTTCGGATACCACACCTATGACAGCATACAGCGGGTATCCGTTTCAGATCTTTATGATGTGGCATCCGTCACCAAGGTGGCAGCCACAACAGCGGCCGTCATGCGGCTTGTTGACCAGGGGCGGATGGATCTGGACAAAACCCTCGGAGATTATCTTCCCTGGCTGAAAGAGTCAGATAAAGCGCCCATATCCATCCGTGATGTGCTTTCACATCAGGCAAGGCTGACTTCCTGGATCCCTTTTTACCTATCCACAATGGAGGAAGGAGATTTTGGTGAAGGGATATATTCGGAAAATGCCTCCCCCGATTTCAACCTCCAGGTTGCCGATGGGCTGTTCATGCATCAAAGCTACAGAGACACGATTTTTCAAAAAATTATCCGGTCTGAGCTGCGCAACAACAACAATTACCTTTACAGTGATCTTGGCTTTATCCTGCTTGCGGAAGTGGTAAAAAACATTACCGGACAAACACTGGATCAGTTCACGGATCATTTTCTTTACAGACCACTGGGGCTTTCCATCACCGGGTTTAACCCCCTTCAGCGTTTTGATCCCGGCCGCATCGCACCAAGCGAAAAGGATACCTTATGGCGGAGACAGGTAGTCCGGGGCCATGTCCATGACCCGGCTGCAGCCATGCTGGGAGGTGTCAGTGGTCATGCAGGACTGTTCTCCAATGCAGGCGAACTCGCTGTTTTAATGCAATCGTTTTTGCAGGGCGGCAATTATGGGGATCGTCAGTATTTCCGGCAAAACACCGTCGATGAATTCACAAGGGTGCAGTTTCCGGACAATGACAACAGGCGCGGACTGGGGTTTGATAAACCATCGCTAGATGACCCGGATTCAGGACCCGCCTGTAAAAGTGCCTCCCCGATGAGCTTCGGGCATAGTGGATTTACCGGAACATACGTATGGGCAGACCCGGCTGAAAATCTGGTGTTCGTGTTTCTTTCCAACCGGACTTACCCCGATCAGGATAACAGGTTGCTGATCAGGGAAAACATACGAACCGATATCCATCAGATTATTTATGATGCGATCCGGCACAACAGGACTTTGGATCATTTCACCACCGAAAGCCACCTAAATCAATAAAACTGCTATGAAGAAGAAAACCATTCTCTTTTGGATTATTGCCATTGTCATTACCCTTTCAAGTGCAATATTCCAGCGAATGACCGGCCCCACAAAACCTTACAGGGGGCAGGCAGAAATTGGAGAGTCAACCATTTCATACCGGCTGATCCGCACCTTTGATCAGCCTGAAGATGCCCCCGTATCGATTCAGGTTGAAAACACGGAAATCAGCGGTTATTTTATGTACAAAAGATACCCCAGCCATGACCAGTGGACACAGGCACCCCTTGAACGGGATGGAGACCGGCTGGTGGCTTATATTCCGCAGCAGCCACCTGCAGGAAAAGTGATGTACCGGATTTTCCTGGAGAAAGGGGATTCCCGGGTGATGCTGACAGAAGAACCCGTCATTATCCGATTCAGAGACAGCGTGCCCGGCTGGGCGTTGCTGCCCCATATCATTTTTATGTTCATCGCCATGCTTTTCAGCACAAGGGCCGGTCTGGCGGCGATATTCAGGGAAAAAACAGCATCCCTGACAATTTTGACATTCACCACATTTGTTTTGGGCGGCCTGGTCTTTGGTCCGATTGTCCAGAAATTCGCATTTGGTGACTACTGGACAGGCTGGCCCCTTGGAACTGATCTGACTGACAACAAAACAGCATTTGCCTTTATTTTCTGGCTCATTGCCCTGATCAAAGTATTCAGAAACCCGCGGCACCGTGGATGGGTACTGGCGGCTTCCGTTGTACTTTTGCTTATTTACCTCATTCCGCACAGCCTGTTGGGTTCCGAAATAGACTGGACCCAGGAAGGAATTGAATAACCAACTGACAGCAGGCGGGTTACAAGCTGTTGTTTTTTTCGGAAAAAAACAACCCCAAAGCATAGAGAAGTTGTAAATTTGCAGTTGGCCCGGAAAAAATCATTCATCCATCCGGGGAGATCAATTATTACAAGAATCAATTAATTTGAACGTTATTCTGTTATGGGTAAAGTCATTGCCATCGCCAACCAAAAGGGAGGAGTGGGAAAAACGACCACAGCCATTAATCTTGCAGCCAGCATGGCCGTGCTTGAGTACAAAACCCTGCTGATTGATGCGGACCCCCAGGCCAACGCCACTTCCGGGGTAGGAATCGATCCGAAGGTGGTAAAAACCAGCATATACGAAAGCATCATCGATGATGTGGACCCCAGGAAAATAAAGTTGGAAACATCAACACCGAACCTGGATCTGATCCCGGCCCACATTGACCTTGTGGGAGCGGAAATTGAAATTATCAACTTGCCCAACAGGGAAAAGATGATGAAAAAAGTGATCGACCAGGTCAAGGATGATTATGATTTTGTGGTCATTGACTGCTCGCCATCTTTGGGTTTGGTGACAGTCAACGCGCTTACAGCAGCAGACTCGGTGATCGTTCCGGTGCAATGTGAATATTTTGCCCTGGAAGGCCTTGGTAAACTGCTCAATACAATCAAAATTGTCCAGTCGCGCCTGAATCCGAAGCTTGAAATAGAGGGGATCCTGCTTACGATGTATGACGCTCGCCTCCGTCTTGGCAACCAGGTTGTGGAAGAGGTAAAAATGCACTTCCAGGACCTGGTGTTTGACACCATCATTTACCGGAATATCAAACTGGGAGAAGCACCAAGTTTTGGGGAAACGATTATTATGCATGATGCCCACTCCAGGGGTTCCCTGAACCACCTGAATCTTGCCAGGGAAATTCTTCAGAAAAACAACCTGACCAGAATACCGGAAGAAGATAAAAAAGTAAATATATGAACGCCAAAAAACGTGCTTTAGGAAAAGGACTAGGCGCATTGCTTGATCAATCAGGCGTGGAACCCCAGCCCGTTTATGATGTGGAAAAAGACCTTCTTGCAGTTGGTACCATCGGCAAGGTACCCGTCGACATCATTGAAGTGAACCCCCATCAGCCCAGGACAGACTTTGATGAGGAGGCACTGAATGATCTTGCCGCATCCATCAAAGAGCAGGGCGTGATACAACCAATCACCCTGCGTAAAATTGGTGACAACAAGCTTCAGCTCATTTCCGGGGAAAGACGCCTGAAGGCATCCAAAATGGCCGGATTGACAGATATTCCGGCATACATC
>PWIY01000236.1 GCA_003560215.1 Bacteroidales bacterium
CCGCTACCCATCCCACGATAATTACTCTGGATCAGCGACACCATATTGCCGTCTTTGTCGGCCACGGTCAAATAAATGGTATTCGGGGTCTCCGGGATGCCGGCGTCCTGCGACAGGGCCGCGCGGTCAGGGTTGATCAGTTCGCGGCGGTCTGCGGCATATTCCTTGGAGATCAGCCCCTCCACCGGAACGGGGTTAAAGACCATGTCGGAGTAGTATTTGGCCCTGTCTTCGAAGGCCAGTTTTTTTGCTTCCACAAAATGATGGATGTACTCCGGGCTGTAAAGGCCCATGGAGGCAATGTCGTAGCCTTCCAGGATGTTCAGGATCTGCAGCACGGCAATTCCCTGCCCGTTGGGGGGCAGCTGCCACACATCATAGCCCCGGTAGTTGGTCGAAACTGGGTCAATCCAGGTGCTGGTGTGCGCAGCCATGTCATCGAAGCTCAAAAATCCGCCGCTTTCCTGCACGTGGTCGGCAATGATGCGGGCGATCTCTCCCTGGTAAAATGCGTCGCGCCCGACCTCAGCCAGGGTCTCGTAGGTGTTGGCCAGGTAAGGGTTGCGGAATATCTCACCTTTTTCCGGCATGCGTCCGTCCGGCATATAGGTTTCCTCGAAATTGGGGAAACGACTCAGGATCGGAGCGCTGCGTCCAAGGTAATAGGCAATGAGTTCTGGTACCGGGAACCCGTCTCTGGCGTACCGGGTGGCCGGATCCAGGATGTCGGTCATTTCAAGGCGGCCGAATTTCTCATGCATCTCGAACCAGCCATCCACGGTTCCGGGTACGCTGACTGCCAGCGAACCCCGTTGCGGGATCATTTCATATCCGTTGTCAAGAAAATAGTCAATCTCAAGGTCCTGCGGAGAGCGGCCGCTGGCATTGAGTCCGTGGAGCTGTTCACTTTCTGCATCCCAGATAATGGCAAAAAGGTCACCCCCGATGCCGCATCCGGTGGGTTCCATCAGGCCCAGCATGGCATTGGCCGCAATGGCTGCGTCTGTGGCACTTCCCCCTTGTTTCAGGATGTCAAGGGCGACCTGGGTGGCCAGCGGATGACTGGTGGCGGCCATCCCGTTTTGCGCAATCACCTCTGAGCGGGTGGCAAAGTTATGCCCGGTGATTCGGTCCTGGGCAATGGTCTGGCTGGCAATCAGAAAAATCAAGGCTGAAAAAAGTAACAATTGTTTCATAGGATGTGTGTTTTGGAATGGAGTTTATTATTCAGTGATCAGGTGTTCTTTTTCAGGTAAATCATCAATGAGCATGGCGTTTCCCTTGGGCCGGATCCCATGGCCGAATTGTTCCGCCCAGTGCCGGGTAAATTCTGCCCCATAAAGTACGATCATGGCCATGTAGGAGGCCCAGATCAGGATCAGGATCAGGGTGCCTGCCGCCCCGTAAACCGATGCCGGGTCGGTGGTGCTGAAATAGACGCGCAGCCCGTATTGCCCCAGGGCAAACAACAGCGCGGTCAGAAGGGCCCCGATCCAAACCGAACGCCAGCGGATAATGGCATCCGGAAGGAATTTGAACATCAGGGCAAACAGGGTGGTGGTAACCACCAGGGAGATGCCGTAATTCATTAACACCACCATGGGCATTCTGATCCCCGGCCAGTGTGAGCTGATCCAGTCGCTGAGTATGGCCAGCAGGGAGTTGGCCAGCATTGACAACAGCAGCAGGAAGCCGATGACCAGGATCAGCCCGAAAGACAGCAACCGGTCTTTCAGGTATTTGACAAAAGCCTGTTTGGGTTTGGGAAGTACCCCCCAGATGCGGTTCAGTGACAACTGCAGGTGATAAAACAGGGTGGTGGCACCGAAAAGCAGCATGCCGATACCGATGAGCATGGCGATGGTGGACGAGCCGGTTTCGGCCACATTGGCGATCATGTTTTCCACGGTGCGGGCGGTTTCCTTTCCGATGGTGTCGGCAATCCGGGCAGAAAGCTCCCGCGATACCGCTTCTTCCCCGAAGAAATACCCGGTAATGGCAATGACGATCAGCAGCAGTGCGGGCAGGGAAAAAATGGCGTAATAGGCCAGGATGGCGCTTTGCCGCCAGGGACCGGACTTGTTCCAGTGTATGCCCGCGTCGCGGAAAACGTACCAGACTTGTTTAGCCGTTGACAATGCCTTTTTCATGGTGAGGTGTTTGCGACATCCGGATCCTGCCGGTTGAATACAAATTGCAAAATGTTGGCTCCCATCCGCAGGGCCTTCAGCCTGACTTCTTCCGGGTTTCCATGTACCGACTGGTCTTCCCAGCCATTGCCCAGATCAATTTCGTAGGTATAATAAAGTACCAGCCTGCCCTCGTAAAAAATCCCAAAACCCTGCGGCGGCTTGCCGTCATGTTCATGGATCTTGGGCGGTCCGTCAGGGAATGCAAAGGTTTGATGGTAAATTGGATGATTGAATGGCAGCTCCACCAGTTCCTTGTCCGGGAATACCTTTTCGATTTCACGACGGAAGTAGGGATCCAGCCCGTAATTGTCGTCCACATGCAGAAATCCCCCTCCGATTAGGTAGTTGCGCAGGTTTTCCGCCTCCTGGGCAGAGAACACCACATTGCCATGACCGGTCATGTACACAAAGGGGTAATTGAACAGCTGGGAGCTTCCCACTTCCACCGTGGCTACCCGGGTGCTGATCGTGGTTCCGGTGTGTTCATTGGCAAACCTCACCAGGTTGGGCAGGGCCGTGGGGTTGGAATACCAGTCGCCACCTCCCCTGTATTTGAGTGTGGCGATCTGGTGATGCTGGGCCTCCGCCAGGCTTCCTGCAAAAATCAAGAGTATAACTAACAGTGTGGTTCGCATGGTTGAATGATTACGATAATTTGCAATTACAAAAGGTTGTTCAGGGTATTGATCTGTATGCAAAGGGCCACAGCAGCGGTTTCAGTCCGTAAACGGTGGCTTCCCATACTTATTGCCCGGTAGCCGGCACCTGTGGCCACATCGATTTCTTCCGGGCTGAAGTCCCCTTCCGGGCCCACCAGCATGGTCACATCTTCCCCGGTTTGATAATTGCCGGTAAGGGTTTGTTTCTCCCCGTCTGCACAATGGGCAATGAACGCATTGGCCACAGCGGGTTGCTGCAGAAACTCCCGCAGCTCAACGGCCGGGTTAAGCTTCGGCAGGTAGGCCCGGAGCGACTGCTTCATGGCAGCCACCAGGATCTTTTCCAGGCGGTGGGGTTTGATGATCCGCCTTTCGCTGTTTTCGCAGTAAACCGGTGTAATTTCATCAATTCCGCACTCTGTCGCTTTCTCCAGAAACCATTCGAACCGGTCGATGTTTTTGGTGGGTGCCACTGCCATGTGCAGCCTGAAAGGCCGCCTGCCCACATGTTCTTTTTTCTCAATGACCTTTACCAGGGATGATTTCGGATGGGGTTCCTCAATGGAGGCATGAGCCCATAAGCCTTTGCCGTTGGTCAGGGCAACCCGGTCACCGGGGCGAAGGCGAAGCACCCTGGCGCAGTGGCGCGACTCTTCTTCCGGAAGCGAGAACAGGTCGCCGGAGAGATCATGGACAAAAAACACATGCATAAGGCTACAATCCTGATATTCAAGTCATCATACGGGTGCTGATCCCCGCCGAATCATCATCTTTTTCAACGCTGAATCATCGTCTTTTCCAACGCTGAATCCTCATCTTTCCAAACAAAGATAATCGAAAACCGTTTTAATAAAAGGCTTTAATTGCCATATTTGCGTATATTGGAACTGGAAAATCATTGCGCTTGCCGCGAATGTTGGGCGGGCCGCAGGTAAAGGGGCGGGCCGCAACAACAGGTTCAGGCCATAACAACAGACACAGGCCGTAACAACAGTTTCAGGCCATAACAACAGAAACAGGCAGCATTTTAATACAGATAAGAATGAATGTGTTCCTCCGCATCATCAATCACCGCGATTTTGTGCTGATTCTGGCACTGGTGGCGGGTCTGGTGCTCGGCGAGCGCACGGAACCGCTGGCTGAAATATCCATGTGGACCCTTGGGCTGGTGATGGTATTCTCCACCACCGGGTTTTCCTTCAAAAGCTGGGTGCCCTTTTCCAATGCACTGCGTCCCCTGGCCTGGTCTGCATTTCTGAACTTCGGGCTTTTCGGTCTGGTGGTGATTGCAATGGCCTGGATATTCTTTCACGAGGCACACTTCCCTTTTTATGTCGGCTTCGTTTTGGTGGTGGCTGCACCCCCGGGCCCATCGGTGATTCCTTTCTCCACCTTAATTGACGGTGACAGCAATTTCAGTGTAACCGGGGTGTTCGGGCTGCACCTGCTGGCCATGCTGATGACCCCCCTGATATTGCTGGTTTTTCTTGGCCAGGCAATGGTCAACCCCCTTGTGATTTTGCAGATCATGGCCCAGCTGATCCTGATTCCGCTGCTGATCAGCCGCTTTTTGCGTCATCCCAAAATACTTCCGGAGGTAGAAAAGATCAGGGGTGCTGTCGTTAAGTGGGGGTTTTTCCTTGTAATTGCGCCCATTGTGGGGATGAGTGCCCCGGTGTTTCTCAGTGAACCGGTTTCGGTGCTGAAGATCTCCGGGGTATTGTTTGTGGCCATGTTTGTGATGGGGTTTGTGTACCATGTGCTGATGCAGAGGATGGGCAAACCCAGGGGGTTCATCATCAGCAGCACCCTGATGATGGTGATCAAAAGCAGTGCATTTGCCGCGGTTACAGCGTTTACTTTTTTCCGCGGGGATGCAAGGGTGGCTCTGCCGCCGGCTGTGGTCAGTGTGTTTGTGACGCTGTTTATTGTGTTTTATTCCCTGTTTGTCCGACGGATGGATCGTTCAAGGTCTTCCTGACGGTTTCCCCACAGCTCAGGAAAGTACTTTTTTCTCCATGAGGGGGTGGTTCCGCTGCGACCACCACAGGATGCAGCTGCCGATTACCAGGCTGGTAATGGAAATTGAAAAGGCAATGGTAAAGCCCCAGAGTTCATAGAACAACACCCCGATCAGCGGTGCAAAAAGGGCTCGCAACGCAGTCAGCCCCAAATGAATTGACTGGTAAACACCTGCCTCGGAAGGGGCGCAGAAGTAAGCCGAGCCGATACTCCACATCAGGGCCATGGTGGCAGCGAAAATTCCGTGAAACAGAATGTAAAATGTCATGCTGTGGTAAAGGGTGATGTCCCAGAAAGTCACATGGCTGTCAAAGTACTGTGTCATGATCAGGGAGAAAATATACAGGGCCATCGACAGGAAAGGGATCACCGCAAACCTGCGGGGGTCAATGCGACCGATCAGCCGTCCGAAAAATGGCAGCAACAAAATGGCCAGCAGGTTATAGGCGTTGCGGTAAAAGGCCACGCTGGAATAGTTCAGTCCCAGTCCGTATTCCCAGAAAAGAATGATGACCGTATAGGACCCCATGAAGCCAAACCCGTAAAACATGAATCCGATCTGGAAGTGCCGGTAGGGAATGTTCTTTATCAGGATGTTGGTCATTTCGCTGACCGATTGTCTGACGCCTTTCCAGAATGAGTAACCCGTATCCGGCGGCTCTTCCTGCTGATAGGGGATCAGAGACAGCAATGTTATGGACAGCATCCCAAGGAGGGCAGCCACCGGAAAGATGTATACAAAGATGTAATGATTGGCATCCAGTGCCCAACCGTAGGCAAAGGTGGTGGCCATCATGACAATTTTGTTCACGGTGGTGGCGTAACTGTAAAAACGGCCGAAATTATCGTGCGAGTAGGCGTTTTTGAGAAAAAGGTTGATGCTTGGGAATACGATGGGGTTGGCCAGGTAATAGATCAGGAAAATGGCCAGGAAAATATAATGATAGACGGAATCGCCGGTTAGTTGATCCGGACTGCGCGGGAAGAAAAACAACAGCATCAGGGGCAGCCTTGTCAGTATGGCCGTATGGCGCAACAATCGCTTTTTGTTTTTGATGCGGCGTAAAAGGGTACTGAAGAAAATCAGCAGCAGGAATACCAGGGTGGAAAACTGGAACAGCACACTCATCTGATAGCTCGATCCCAGCAGGCTCTTCACAAAGACGAACTCATTCAGCGCAATGAGCCCTGCCAGAATCCCCTCGATGAAGGAATAGGATAAATGCAGCCCGAAAGTTTTCTTTTCCCGTGCTTGCAAGCCAGATAGAACCGGGATTCTCATGCGCTGATAATAAAGGGTTAAGAAAGCAGCCAATGGCTGGTTTTGGCGGTGCAAAGGTAGCTTCCCTGATCCGAAAAAAGAAGATGATTGATGAAATAATTTATCTATCTATGGTGATTAATTAAATAAGGTGGTAGATTTTTCATGAAAAATTCGTTACTTTATGCCTTCAAAACCCAATACCCAGACCTAAAAAAACCCAACACCTACACCGATGAAAAAACTATTTCTGATTTTAGTGGTTGCCCTGGCCGCATGTGGCCGGCCGGCAACGGGCCCGGCCACCATTAACGGCCATGTGGAAAACCCCGCCAGTGAGGAGGTCTCAATTTCTTACGTGAAAGAATTTGTGACCAACACACAGGAAGAGGTGGTGGCCACCCTTGATGAAAACAACAGGTTTACCGCCAGCCTGCCCATGGAAGATTCCCGTCTGGTAAATGTCCGGACACAAGGGCGTTCAATCAGCCTTTATCTGGAGCCCGGAGCAGAGGTTGATGTTCGTTTTGATGTGGATGATACTTCCCGGGTGCCCGATATAGAAGGAGATCTGGCTGCTGAGAATCGATTGCTGGCAGGCTACAATGCGGATGTGGCCAGCAAGTATGCCCGGATGACAGTCCTGAGCAGGGCTGCTGAAATGGATCCGGATGATTTCAGGGCTTATGTGGAAGAGATAAACGAGGAAAAGCTCGGATATCTGGAGTCGGATCAAAACTTTGACGCGCTGAACGAAGACTTTCTATCAATGATGAAGTCCAGCATTCACTTCGAAACACTTACCCATTTGCTGGAATATCCGATGGCAATGGCGCATTTTCGTGAGCTGGAAACTGCCCCTGATATGCCGGACGGATATTATGACTTTTTGGAAAGTTCGGTTAATTTCAGTGATGACTATACCAAACTCGCAAGCTATGTGGGCTTTTTAAATGTGTATCAGAATTACATGATGCAGAAAAATGAACCCGAAGAAGGGTATGGCGACAGGGATTACTACCAGGTATTGTTTGAGCAGTCTTATGAAGCATTTACAGGGGAAACCAGAGATATTGCCCTTGCGGGTGCCGTCGTCTCAATGATACGTTTTGGAGACTTCCAGTTGGCCGGGGAGCATTATGAGCAATTCATGGATCTGGCCACTACAGATAAATATAGGGATATTGTGGATGCCGAATACCAGCAGGTTCTCGCTTTAAGCCCGGGTCAGCCTGCACCCGACTTTACGCTTACGGATATTGACGGAGAAGAGGTTTCCCTGAGCGATTTCCGCGGGCAGGTGGTGTACCTTGATTTCTGGGCAAGCTGGTGCGGTCCGTGTATGCAACAAGTGCCTTATGCAAGGGAGCTGAAAAAACGGATGGAAGACCATGACGACCTGGTATTTCTTTACATTTCTGTAGATACAGACGAAGATGCCTGGCGTTCCAAGGTGGCTGAGGAAAATATCCAAGGCGTACATCTCAATGTGCCCGGCTTTTCGCATGAAGTTCCTGAAGAGTATAACCTGCGTGGAGTACCCACGTTTTTCCTGATTGGCCGGGACGGACAGATCGTTGACAATCGTCCGCCGCGTCCAAGCCATGACAACATTGACGAGGTATTGCTCGCCGCCCTGGAAGAATAAGTAATCCAATCATTATACCAACCAATCAAAACAACATTCACCAATGAGTTTTATGCGTAAGTTTTTATTGCTTTTCCCCCTGGCAGGCCTGCTTGGATGCGGGCCGCAGCCTGAAGTTACTGAAGTGCAGTTTTCGGGTTCGCTTGAGAATTTCCCCGATGCTGCTGTGGAACTTGATTTTTTCAGGGACCACATCAATAATGACCGGAAAATCGTAGAGC
>PWIY01000094.1 GCA_003560215.1 Bacteroidales bacterium
GATTTTATCTTCAGTTTTTCGCGTCTGCTCGATCCCCGTCTGAGCGCCCCGGGTGCCTGGGTCATGAACCAAGTGGCAAGGAAGGAAAACGGTGAACTGCACATGGAGGCTCCTGATGACACCACCCTTGTGATCCATATGGCGCAGCCGTTTCCGCCCATGCCCGGACTGCTTACCATGCAGTATTGTGCCGTGGTTCCCCACGAAGCCATTGAGGCTTACGGCCAGGATTTCAGACGTAACCCCGTTGGGACGGGGCCGTTTCGCTTTGCATACTGGAGGGAGGGTGTCAAGCTGGTTTACCAGAAAAACCCCAATTACTTTGAGTTTGAGGGTGGCCAGCGACTGCCTTACCTCGATGCTGTTTCCATCAGTTTTATCATTGACCGGCAGGCTGCTTTCCTGGAATTCATCAAGGGAAACCTGGATGTACTGACCCGCGTGGATGCAAGCTATCAGGATGAATTGTTGACCCCCCGCGGCGAATTACAGGAGAAGTACCGTGATCAGATACAGATGATCAGCATGCCGTTTCTGAACTCTGAATACCTGGGCTTTCAGCTTGACGGGGAACGTGTGCCACCCGACTGGCCGGCTCGTTCAAGAAAAGTCAGGCAGGCTGTGAATTACGGTTTTGACCGTGAAAAGATGCTGACTTTTTTACGCAATAACATCGGTACGCCTGCCCATGCCGGTTTTGTCCCCCTGGGGGTTCCGGGTTTCAATGTAAACGAAGGCGGGTACCATTATGATCCGGACCGGGCCAGGCAGCTGCTTGCTAAAGCCGGTTATCCCGGTGGGGAAGGGCTGCCTGACATTACACTGCATACCACACAGGCCTACCAGGATATTGCGCAATACATTCAGTTTGAGCTGGAACGCATTGGTATCAGGCTCAGGATCAGCGTGAATCCACCGGCTACCCACCGGGAGAAGATGGCCAATGCCGGCGCTCCTTTCTTCCGGGGCTCCTGGATTGCGGATTACCCTGATGCAGAGAATTACCTGGCACTTTTTTACAGCCGGAACAAAACCCCGGACGGCCCCAATTACACCCGTTTTTCCAACCCGCATTTTGACAGTCTGTATGAGGCCGCCCTGTCAGAAACCAATGACAGTATCCGGATCGGGATGTACCGGCAGATGGACAGCATTGTGATTGCCGAGGCTCCGAAAGTATTTTTGTATTACGACCAGTCGATGCGTTTTGCGCAGGATTACGTAAAGAACTTGTCGAACAATCCGCTGAATCACCTGGAACTGAAAAGAGTCAGGATTGATTCTGAATGACAGGGGTCGCAACAAGGGTCAGCATTGAAGCTTCATGCCGTCAAAGGCAGGGAATATTCCATCCGGTAGTTCTTTTTCCAGATCACTGTGTTTGCCCATCTGATGGCTGATATGGGTAATGAAGCCTTTTTCAGGTCTGAGGTACTGCAGGATATCAACGGCTTCTTCCAGGGTAAAGTGGGAAATGTGTTTTTCCCTGCGCAGGGCGTTGATCACCACAAAACGGGATCCTTTCATTTTGTTCAGCTCACCGGTTTCAATAAAGTTGGCATCGGTCAGGTAGGAGAAATTGCCGGTACGGTAACCGTACACAGGCATCCGGTGGTGCATGGCCTCAATGGGAGTCAGTTCCATGTCATTGATCCGGAAAGATGAGCCGTCCAGTTCATTCAGGTTAATATCGGGCACCCCGGGGTACGGATTTTCTTCAAAGGCATAAAAATACTCTTCCCTGATGGCGGTCAGCACCGATCTTCTGGCAAAAATATTCATGGGCTTCTGCTGGATCCAGTTAAAAGCCCTTACATCGTCGATGCCTGCCGTGTGGTCTTTGTGGTTATGGGTCACCAGAATCCCATCGAGCCTTCCTACCTTTTCGCGCAACATCTGTTGCCGGAAGTCCGGCCCGGCATCGATGGCCACCGTGGTGCCATTGTGCTGAAGGAGTGCGGCGGTTCTTAGCCTTTTATCATTTGTATCATTGCTTTGGCATACATCACAAGTGCACCCCACAACGGGAATTCCCTGTGATGTGCCTGAACCCAGTATGGTTATCTCCAGCAATGCCATGGTGAATGCAATTGATATGCCGGCAAATATACATAATTGCCTCCGATCGGTCGCCAGCAATGGAAGGCCACTAAAAATACATCTTTATTGGGTAATGATTGGTTTTTTTTCTATTTTTAGACCTGAATGAAAGATGTATGGTCAGAATAGCCTGATCTGCCCCATATCCATTTAATTTATGAAACCATGAAAACATCAAAATCAAACTGCCTTGTGCTGTTCCTGTTGCTTGTTTTTCCTGCCGGATTGTTACATGCCCAGCAGGAGTCATTTCGCAGCGATGAACGCCGTATTGTAGTGGAGAGCAATGCCTCGCAGGAGATTCAGGATCTCTTTGCAGAATCAACGGAGGCCATCGTTTACTATGAAAACCGGCAGGTCAGTCATTCCCTGAATTACAACCTGTTTTTTGATATTTTTTATTACGAGGACAGCAGAAGGGGCTTTCGCTTGCTGGACAGGCCCCATGACATTGATTCAATACGGATCGGGGACCAGACCTTTACCTATCTCCCTGACCACGGTTTTTTTGAAGTCGTGGAATCAGAACCCCTGCTGCTCAGGAAATATGTCATAGATATTTCTCCGAAGGTTTTGGTTGAGGGTCCGTATGGAAGCAACGTACACTCCTCATCTGTTGAGGTGGTGATGAATTTCGATGGTGCCGGCGCAGGAGGCCGGGTCAATCCGACCATCCTTGTGCATAATCCTGCCGCAAACAGGATTGAGGTGACCCTGAACCGGCAGTCGCAATACCATATTCTGAAAAACGGGGTGCCGGTGAACGTCAGAACCAGGAGTTTGCTTCTCAGGCATTTCGCTGATCACCGCAGCGAAATCCGGCGGTTTGTCCGGAGAAATAACATCGATTTTGAGGTGGATCAGGATATGGCCACATTGGCTGAATTTGTTTATTCCATCACACAGTAATGGCTGAAATGGTGCTCTGTCTGCACAATTTTTAGTAAATTGTGCGCAATTTTAACTGCAGAAAAACTGAGAGATGGAGCAACTTTTCAAAAAGATTCATACTGAGGATATTCAGGACAATGTATTCAAACTGATCGGTAAGGATTGGATGCTGGTGACTTCAGGAAAGCCGGACAATTACAATATGATGACGGCCAGCTGGGGTTGTGCCGGGGTACTGTGGCGCAAGCCTGTTGCCATTACTTTTGTACGGCCGCAAAGACATACTTTTGGCTTCCTGGAAAAGGAACCATACTTTACACTATCTTTCTTCCCAGAAGCACAGAAAGAGTTGCTTAATCTTTGCGGGACCACATCCGGCAGAGATTTGAATAAAATGGATATTGACGGACTCAGTGCGGTACAGACTCCCTCGGGATCGGTGGCGTTTGAGGAAGCGCGGCTGGTACTGGAGTGCCGGAAGATCTATTTTGACGATATCAAACCTGAGTTTTTCCAGGTTTTTGACATCGAAAAGGTTTATCCCGCCAAAGATTATCACCGTTTTTATATCGGGGAGATTCTTCAGGTCTGGGAAAAGAAATAAATTTTACAGCGGGAAATTTTCTGTTTCGTGAATATTATTCAAAGGATCAAGCGTAGCCTCCGGCGGTTTCTGATGCGTCGTTTGCTGAAGTCGGTCAACAGGCGGCGACGGGTGGTTGATTATGCCTCAGCCGAAAAAATTGCCCTGCTTTTCGGGTTCGACAGGGAAGAAGACCCGCGCACAGCCGCCGCCCTGGTCAAGCAATTGAAGGATGATGGAAAGGAAATCAATGCCCTGGGCTTTGTCAATGCAGCACAAGTGCCGGAGGAAGTTTCCGTTTCAGAGCATACCCAACTTTGCTGCAAAAAGGATTTTTCCTGGTTGCTCAAGCCAAAACGGGGGTTTCTGAAGGAGTTCGCAAACCGTGAATACGACATCCTGATCGATCTTTCCTCACAGCAGGCTTACCCAATGAAGTTTATGGCTGCCCGGTCAGGGGCACATTTCAAAACCGGGGCTGCACATCCCGATACCAATGATGTGTTTGACCTGATCATGCAGGTGGAAGAGGATTGCCCGGCGGCTGAACTGGCCCGCCACATCATTCATTATTTAAAAATCATAAAAACCAAAAATACAGATGCTTAAAAAGTTCAGGGGAACCGGCACAGCCATTGTCACACCTTTTCACAAGGAGGGAAACATTGATTTCAGGTCTTTTGAGGCCCTGATCGAGTACCAGATAGAGAACGGCGTGGATTACATCGTTTTTCTGGGAACAACGGGAGAATCGGTAACCCTCAATGCCGATGAACAAAATGCAGTGATCAATTTTGCAGTGGAGATGGTAGACAAACGCGTGCCGGTGGTTGTTGGTATCGGGGGCAACAGCACCCGTGCAATAACCGATACCATCGGGAAAACATCCTTTGACGGGATCGATGCTGTATTATCTGTCAGCCCCTATTACAATAAGCCGCAGCCCAAGGGAATTCTCTATCATTACAGGGAGATTGGAGCAGTTTGTCCTGTTCCGGTGATCATCTACAATGTGCCCGGACGCACCGCCTCCAATATTGATTCGGATACCACGCTCCGTATCGCGGAAGAGGTGCCCAATGTGATTGCTGTGAAAGAGGCATCCAAGGATCTGGAGCAATGTGCCAGGATCATTCGTGACAAACCGGATGATTTCCTGGTCATTTCCGGCAACGATGAGCTGACCCTGCCTTTCATGGCCCTGGGGGGCGATGGGGTCATTTCTGTTTTTGCCAATGCTTTTCCCGGAGAATTTGGCAGAATGGTCCGCCTTTGCCTTGACAACCGTTTTGCGGAAGCCAGGGAAATACACAACAAGTTGCTTCCCCTGGTACAGGCCATTTATGAGGACGGAAGCCCGTCGGGCGTCAAAGCCCTGCTGGGAATTAAAGGACTGTGTAAAAATGTGGTGCGCCTTCCGCTGGTAAAGGTCAACCGGAGCCTGAACATGCAGATGTCAGATATGCTGGAGCAACTGGGTGAAATTCCGGTCCGGGAACCGTAAACCATATACAAAATAATGCTCAACGGGTATGAAAAGATCCCGGTTATATGCTTCCCTCATGCTGCTGCTGTTTATTGCTGGAAGCTGGCAAATAGATGTTTTTGACCGAAGGGGAGAGGTCTTTTTTTCCTTTCCGAAACCTGAACAACAACTGTTTGAGCAAATTGCCCAACGGATTTCGGTCGATCGCATTGATGCGGATTCGGTATATGCCTATGCAGACAGGCCGGGGTTCGAGGCGTTCATTTCGGCCGGTATTCCTTATCGGCTTTTGCCTGCTCCCGGTAAGGCAGACTTTGAGCTCAACATGAAGGGAGTGGAAGCCCTCCGCAGCAAAGATCTGTCAGAAAACTGGGATTTTTACCCAACTTATGAGGCATATGTGGACCTGATGTACCGTTTTGAGGAAGAGTACCCTGACCTGGTCCGTATCGAATCCATCGGTGAAACGGTGATGGGCCGGGAGATCCTTTTCGCTGGCATATCCCCTGAAAAAGGCAACAGGCGGCCTGTTCCGCAATTCATGTATACCTCAACCATCCATGGTGATGAACCGGTGGGGTTTGTTGTCAGCCTGCGCCTGATTCATTACCTGCTCAGCAATTATGGAAGTAATCCTGAAGTGACCTGGCTGATGGACAATGTGGATATCTGGATCTGCCCCCATGAGAACCCGGATGGCACATACCGTGATGACAATTCAACCATTCAGGGTGCCAGCCGCGGAAATGCCAACTGGGTTGACCTGAACCGGAATTACCCCAACCCGGTCATGAACCCATCGTCAGAGCAGCAGCCGGAAACCAGCGCCATGATCAATTTTACCGACACCATTCCGTTTGTAATGTCTGCCAATATGCACACCGGTATCGAGCTGGTCAACTTTCCCTATGACAGCTGGAGATCCTCTCAGCGCTTACATCCGGATCATGACTGGTGGGAGTTCACCATGCATGAATATGTGGATACCGTTCATGCCTACAGCCCTGATGGGTATATGACCGGGATGGGCGATGGAGTGACACATGGCGGCGACTGGTACGTGGTGTACGGCAGCCGGCAGGATTATTTCAATTATTACCGCAATTGCCGGGAATTTACTCTGGAAATGAGTGACCGGAAAATGCCGGAACCTGAGTTGCTGCCCGATTTCTGGGAATACCACCATCGTTCACTGCTAAACTATATCCGCCAGGCAACATTCGGCATGCATGGAATTGTATATGACAATGAGACCGGAGAACCCCTGGAAGCGACCCTGTATATTCCCGGCCATGATTCCACTTCTACCGTTATACAAGCTCAATTGCCTCATGGCAATTATCACCGCCCACTCTTTGCCGGTGTTTATGACCTGCAGTTTGACCATTCTGATTACCCTTCCCTGCAGATCGAAGAGGTGGAGGTGAAAAACCATGAACAGACCCGGCTGAATGTGGCCATTGGTGAAGGTGCAGGATCCCTTCCGGTGTCTGTGAACGTGAAAACAGAAGGGGATGGACGGGTTCTTCCCCACGAAGGCCATCAGCTTTTTACCGAGGGTTCCAATGCCTTTTTTTATGCCGAACCCGCTGAATCATGGGAATTTGTCAAATGGGAAACAGACGGGGGTGATTATACCGGTGAGGAGCTGACCCTCCCCGTTTCAGCAGGCATGGAGATCAGGGCTGTGTTCCGGGAAAGCGATCCGGTATGGGTTTCCGCGCCGGAGGAATTACTGAGCACGTTCACTGTGTATCCGAACCCCCTTCAGCTTGATTCTGAACTGGTGCTTAAGCTGGAAAAAAAAGAAAAGCTTTCCATCAAGGTGCACGACATGAATGGGCGGTTTACGGGGCAGATATTTAAAGGGGAAAAACCACCGGGCGTTCACCGTTTTTCACTCGCAGAAGCATTTGCCGGTGCCCCTCACGGGGTATATCTTCTTATCGTGGATGCGGACGGGGGTTATCGCAGGGTAAAGCGGGTCATGAACCCCTCGGGGTTTTAGCCACCGAGGCTCTCCAGTTGTCTTTTGATCACATCAATCCGCGACAGGGCGTCGGCCTTTTTCTTTTTCTCCATGGCCACCACTTTTTCCGGGGCATTGTTGACAAACTTTTCGTTGGATAGTTTCTTTTCCGTCGATTTCAGAAAGCCTTCCTGGTATTTTAGCTCCTCTTCCAGGTTTTTGATCTCTTCTTCCAGGTTCACTTCCTGATCGAGGGGGATATGGAGTTCGGTTGACTCAATGATGATCGATATGCAGCCCTCCGGTTTTTCCGTCACATAATCAAGGTGGGAAATATTGCAAAGCTTTTTTACGACGTCATCGAAAGTGGTATCCGGTTGCTGGTTGTTATTCTTTTTGATGAAAAGATCGATCTCCTTTTTCGGAGACAGGTTCTTTTCCTGCCGCATGTTCCGGATGGCCATGATCACCTGCCTGGCAAATTCAAAGCGGGCAGTGAGGTTTCGGTCCGGAGTTCCCGGTTCAGGAACCGGTGCGATGGTGATGCTTTCAGCCTCTTTTGCATCCCTGATCCGCTGGAAGATCTCTTCGGAAATAAAGGGCATAAAAGGATGAAGGATGCGCATCAGTTGGTTCACAAACCCGATGGTTGCCTGGTAGGTGGCTTTGTCAATGGGCTTCTGGTAAGCCGGTTTTACCATCTCCAGGTACCACGAACAAAAATCATCCCAGATCAGTTTGTACACTGTCATCAGTGCATCGGCAATCCGGAACCTGGAAAACTGATCATCAAGGATTTCCAGTGCCTGGCTGAGGTTGGCGCCGAACCAGCGGATTGCAGAAGATGCGGCTTCGGTCTGTGTGATGTTGTCAGACACCTCCCAGCCTTGGGTAAGGCGGAATGCATTCCAGATCTTGTTACAGAAATTGCGGCCCTGCTCACAAA
>PWIY01000181.1 GCA_003560215.1 Bacteroidales bacterium
GCAGGCAGGTCTTCTGACTTACTCCATGTTTATCGCCTTCCCGCCCGAAACGGCAGTGGCATTGGGGTGATAAACACAACGATAAGGAGCTTACAGCAGCGGGAACTGTTCAGGACTCGCACCTGATTCCCTTTTCATCCGGATGGTCCGAAAGGATTCCGGAAACCTGTACATTTTGCAAATGTAGGAATTTCTTGTAACAACTTGTTAATTTCTGCACTAAATATGTTTTTCACATGGTCTTATATGGTTCTTTTAATATATTTGCCGGCGAACCCCCAAATGAATATCAATATGCAAGGGAAAAACTGCCCCAACTACATCAATTGTCAGCTGGTTCATAAAGAGGAGGTTTTGCCGGATAAAAAAAAACAAGGGCAATACATCCGTGATTACTGCCTGGCCGGGGAGGAGGCATGGAGCCAATGCAAGCGTTATCTTACCAAAAAGAAGCTGAATTTTTGCCCCGATTTTGTGTTGCCGGACAGTCCATGGTCTCCTGATGAGATTTTGGATATCTTTGAGGAGCGGGAGATGAATGATTTCAATGAACAATAATATGATTTGTGTTTAAAACCAATTAATTATGCCAACAATCGAAATTGAAGGACATACATTTGAAGTGGACGGGGATGGTTTTCTGGCCAATCCTGAAATCTGGAATGATGAAGTTGCCAAACTCATTGCAAAATATGACGGAATTGAAGAGATGACTGACAAGCATTGGGATGTGGTGAAGATCATACGCGAGAATTATGAGGAAAAAGGGATGGCTCCGATGATCCGGGTCATCTGCAAAAAAACCGGGCTTAAACTTCGTGAAATTTACCAGCTTTTTCCGCTGGGTCCTGCACGTGGTGCCTGTCGTGTAGCAGGTTTGCCCAAACCCGATGGTTGTGTATAATACGGTGCTTATGTATTGGTTTGAATGGATTGCCCTGGGGGCTTTGTTAATTTGCCTTTCCGGTCTGGCGTATCATATGATAAGGCTGATCAGGCTCGGGGTTCAGGATGACTATTCTGCCCGGGCAGGAAGCCCTGTCGCAGGTGTGTTTTATTCTTTCACCGGTGGGATGGATCCCAGGCATAAAGAATCGGCTTACCTGAACCTACCGACATATGTGTCAGGGGTCATATTCCATATTGCAGTATTTGTGACCATTGTCTTGTTTTTTCTTTTCCTCACAGGTGTTAACCCTGGGCAGTCAGCCAGCCTGATCCTTTCCGTTGTGGCTTTTTCAGGCGCGGTGACCGGTGCCGGAATGCTGATCAAACGCCTGCGCGATCCAAAGCTGAGGTATTTGTCCAATGCCGACGACTTCATTTCGCTGCTGCTGGTGATTGTCTTTCTGATTCTGGCCGGATTGACCCTGTTGATCCCGGCTGCCTACCCGGTCTTTATGCTGGCCAGCTCCTTGCTTTTGTTGTATATGCCACTGGGAAAACTCAGGCATGCCGTTTATTTTTTTGCTGCCAGGATCCACCTGGGTCGCTTCTATGGCTGGCGAAATGTGTGGCCGCCGCGAAAAGTATAATTTTTTATGGAAAAAGTAACCAAAGATAAAATAAAGGCCGGCCTGGAGGTGTTCAGGCAGTTGCATGACAGCAAGCTGCTGACCCATCTGAACAGTTGTGTGCATTGCGGACTTTGTGCGGATTCCTGTCTGTATTATCTGACCATGAAGGATGAGCGCATGATTCCGGCCAACAAGGTGGATGTGGTGGCTTCTGTTTATCGCCGTTACCATACACTGGCCGGGAGGCTTGCCCCCCGTTTGGTCAACGCCAGGGAACTGGATGATGCCACCGTGGAAGAAATGGTGGATTTGTTGTTTGGTGCCTGCACCATGTGCGGACGGTGTGTGAGGCATTGCTCCATCGGGGTGGACATCGAATATGTGGTTCGGATGGGCCGGAAGATATTGTCCGACATGGGATATGTCCCGGCTTCATTGCAGGCCACCGTGAATGCGGCACTTGAAACGGGCAACAATATGGCCATACCGGACGAGGAGTTCCTTGATACCATAGAGTGGATGGAGGAGGAGCTTCAGGATGAGCTGGAAGACCCGCAGGCAGAGATCCCTGTTAACCAGCCCGGGAAAAATGTATTGTATACCCTGAACCCGAGGGAGCCCAAATTTTTTCCCCTGTCCATATCAGCCATGGCCAAAGTCTTTTACGCCGCAGGTGAAAGCTGGAGCTTGTCCACGACCATGTATGATGTGACCAATTATGCCTATTTCTCCGGCAACGAGGAGCACGGAGCCACGATCGGGCAAAGGATTCATGAAGAGATGGAGAAAATGCAGGCAGGTAAACTTGTGCTGGCTGAATGTGGTCACGGGTACAGGGCCAATCGCTGGGAGGCTCCGAATTATGTCAAAAAGGCCTTTCCTGAAACCGTCAGTTCCGTGGAGTTGATGGCCGCTTATCTTCGAGAGGGGAAAATTACGCCCGACAAAAGCCTGACCGAAGAGGTTGTAACCCTGCATGATCCTTGTAACCTGGTGCGTGGAGGAGGTATTTGGCATGAGCAGCGCTATATCTTAAATCGTTGTGTGCAGCACTTCGAAGAGATGTCGCCCCATGGCCTGGATAACTTTTGCTGTGGTGGTGGTGGCGGGCAGCTTGCCATGGGTGAATACAACGACAGGCGGCTGAAAATCGCTGAGATCAAGGCGGAACAGATCAGAAAGACCGTGGCAAAAATTGTGGCCACGCCCTGTCACAATTGTGTGGATCAGCTGTCGCAGATCAATGTGGATTTTAAGCTTAATGTCCAGATCAAGACCATTGCGGAAATTGTGGCCGACTCTCTCGTGATCGAACCGAAGTCTCAGAAATAATAACGTATAAATATTTGCCCCATGCAAGACTTAATTTACCTTGATAATTCTGCAACCTCCTTTCCGAAACCGGAGGAGGTCTATGATTTCATGCGCGATTTTTACTGTGAACACGGTGTGAGTCCTGGCCGTTCAGGCTTTGATGCATCCATACAGACAGAAGAAATGGTTCATCAAACCCGCCGGATGCTGATGGAATTGTTTAACGGAGATGGTGACCCGGATCGTTTGACTTTCAGCTACAATGCCAGTGACTCCCTGAATATGATTCTTCAGGGGCTTGCTGAGAAAGGGGATCATGTGGTTACCACAAATCTTGAACACAATTCGGTGTTGAGGCCATTGCATCATCTGCAGCTGGACGGGACCATTGACCTGACACATGTACCTTTTGACAAGCACGGATACCTGGATCCGGATGACATCAAAAAAGCGATCCGGAAGAATACCAAAATGGTGGTGGTGAATCACAGTTCCAATATCATTGGTACGGTTCAGCCTGTAAAGGAAATTGGCCGGATCTGCAAGGATGCGGGTGTGCTTTTTGTGGTGGATGGTTGCCAGAGTGCAGGGATCACAGAGGTGGATATGCAGGCCATGGGTATTGATGTGTTTATTTTTACCGGCCACAAGTGCCTGATGGGGCCCACGGGTATCGGCGGATCCTATGTAATGAAGGATGTTCCGGTTCGATGTACCCGGTTCGGGGGAACCGGGGTAAGGTCTGCCCAGCTGACCCATCTTGATGAGTTTCCTTACCGCCTGGAATGCGGAACACTCAATTTGTTGGGGGTGGCCGGGTTGCATGCCGGGGTTAAATGGATCAACATGAAGGGAATAGATAACCTTCATCAGCATGAGATTGCCCTTTGGGATAAACTCCGTAAAGGCGTTCAGCAAATTGAGAATGTTAAAACCTATTGTGCGGAAAACACTGAGAACCAAAACCCCGTTTTGAGTTTCAATATAGATGGTGTAGAGGCCGGTGAAGTGGGCACCATGCTCGATGTGGATTACAATATAGCGTCAAGAACCGGCCTGCAGTGTGCCCCCAAGGTGCATGAAAGCATCGGTACGGCAGATATTCACGGCACTGTTCGCCTGAGTGTGGGACCATTTAACACAGAAGCTGATATTGATGCGGCCATACAGGCAGTGGCCGAAACAGCGGAAATGTTTAAGAAATGACGGGGTCTCCTGAAATAATGCAGGCTGAATCCGGGCCATCACGAAAAACATTGGTGTTTCTGTGCTGAAATACTGGTACCTGGCATGCAGGTCAGACCCATGCAGGTCAGACCAAAAAAAAGAGGCGGTTGCATCAGCACCGCCTCTTTTTTTGGAGAGCCTGAAGGGAACTTCCCCTGGCTCTTTGTTCGGGAAACCCGTGTTTATTCGAAAGATTCGATTGATTTGCGGATAATCTCCACGCATTCCATCAGCTGTTCTTCGCTGATCACCAATGGAGGTGCAAACCGGATCTTGTCGCCATGGGTGGGTTTGGCCAGCAGGCCGTTTTCGGCCATCTTCAGACACACATCCATGGCTGTTTTGTCGCCTTTGGGTTTAATAACAATGGCATTCAGCAGGCCTTTCCCCCTGACCAGTGTCAGCATGTCCGATTTAATGGCACGCAATTCCTTGCGCAGCAATTCTCCCAGACGCTCTGCCCTTTCTGCAAGCTTTTCTTCGACAATGACCTCAAGCGCTGCCATGGCTACCTTAGCTGCAACCGGGTTGCCTCCGAAGGTGGATCCGTGCTCACCGGGTTTGATCACCAGCATGACATCGTCATTGGCCAGTACGGCTGATACGGGATATAGCCCGCCACTGATTGCTTTGCCCAGGATTACCACATCGGGTTTGACATTTTCATGGTCACAGGCCAGCATTTTTCCTGTGCGGGCAATCCCTGTCTGTACCTCGTCTGCAATAAACAGGACATTGTTCTGTTTACACAGCTCGTAGGTTTTTGTCAGGTAGCCTTCATCGGGTACAAACACACCGGCTTCTCCCTGAATGGGCTCAAACAGGAAGCCTGCCACATTGGGATCTTTCAATGCTTCTTTAAGTGCGTCCACATCATTATAGGGGATGCGGATAAAACCCGGAGTGAACGGGCCGTAGTCTTTGTATCCGTCGGGATCGTTGGAGAAAGATACGATGGTGGTGGTCCGTCCGTGGAAGTTGTTTTCGCAAACAACAATTTTTGCCTGGTTTTCCGGTACACCCTTTTTCCGGTAGGCCCATTTCCTGCAAAGCTTAATGGCTGTTTCCACTGCTTCGGCACCGGTATTCATGGGGAGAACCTTGTCGTATCCGAAAATTCCCGTGATGTATTTCTCATACTGCCCCAATACGTCGTTATGGAATGCCCGGGAAGTCAAAGCCAGTTTTTGGGCCTGCTCTGTCAGGGCTCCCACAATTTTCGGGTGGCAATGTCCCTGGTTGACCGCTGAATATGCAGACAGGAAATCATAGTATCGCTTTCCCTCCACATCCCAAACAAAAACGCCTTCGCCACATGATAAAACCACCGGCAAAGGATGATAGTTATGTGCACCATGTTTTTCTTCCAGTGCGATTGCTTGTTTTGAGGTAATCTTTTCTGAGGTACTCATTTGTGATTATTTTAAAAAATTAATCATTAAAAAAACAATCTGGTATAAATATACAGATTGTTTATCTTGTTTAAGACACCCCAAAAATAGGTAAACGGGAGAACATATAAAAATTTAATTCTCCCGGTGGCTTGCCGATGGTCGCGCTGATGGTGGGTTAGGGCGGATTCGGAGGGCTCTTCTTTTGAGGGCATCAGGCAAAAAAAGACCGGCAGCTTTCCCTAAGGAAACGCTGCCGGTCGCCATCACTCATCACCCGATCTTAAATATCGTTGATTACCTGGCATCCTGGTACCTGCGTGATACTTCATCCCAGTTGATAACTTCCCAGAAATTGTCCAGGTATTCCGGACGGCGGTTCTGGTATTTCAGGTAATAGGCATGCTCCCAGACGTCCACACCGAGAATAGGATGTCCCTGTACGTCGGCCACATCCATCAGCGGATTGTCCTGATTGGGGGTGCTGGTTACATGAAGCTCACCCTGGTCATCCACAATAAGCCATGCCCAACCGCTGCCGAATCGGGTGGCACCGGCACGGTTGAATTCTTCCTGAAAGTTTTCAAAGGAAGAGAATCGGCTTTCAATGGCTGCCAGCAATTCTCCTGAAGGTTTTCCTCCGCCATCGGGGCTCATGATCTTCCAGAATAAGTCGTGGTTCCAGTGTCCGCCTCCGTTGTTGCGGACAGCTGCTGAATACTGACTCATGTTTTTGAAAATTTCTTCCAGTGGCATATTGGCCAGCTCAGTGCCCTCGATGGCATTGTTCAGGTTGTTTACATAAGCCTGGTGGTGTTTGCCATGGTGGATTTCCATGGTCCGCTTGTCGATATATGGCTCAAGCGCATCATGGGCATAAGGCAAGTCAGGCAGAACGTGTTTTTCTTGTTGTGTCATAGCAATATCTCCTTTTTTATTGTTTGCGGTTTCTTTAATTGGCAGTTGCCATGCGCTCAGGGCGATGACAACAATCAATAGTGAAACTGTACGGATTGTGTTTATTTGTTTCATGGCAGTATTTTTTCGGATTTTTGTTTAATTTTTATTTAGACTTTATCTAAACAACGCAAAAGAAAAGTTTTTGTTCAATCAATGCTTTAGGGGATCAATCAGTTGCATTGAGGTATCCGTCTGTTGTTTTGAGGTAAGGCAACAGACGCCTCCAGTCGGCATCCTCGATCAGATGAGACCGGCGGATGTCTTCGGGTGAGTGGAGTGGACCGTGCTGTTCGCGAAGCCTCAGCAAAGCACTGACATGGTTGCGATCCAGGTAGGGGTGCCGGATCAGGTCGCTAAATGTGGCTTTGTTCAGGTCGATCCGGCGTATTGTATTTGTGGTGTCAACAAGCAGGTGGGGCCTGATCTGTTGGTATCGGGTGCTGTCCAGCCCGTAGACTTCGAGCAATTGGTCTTTTTCAAAAAAACCACCCAAAAGATTCCGGTATCTTACGATCCGGCTGCTGAAAACTGGTCCGATGCCCGGAATTTGCGTAAAATCGGTCGAATCAGCCAGGTTTATATTTATGGCCAGTTGCCGGGGGCTTTCCTGGTGCCGGATATTTCGCTCTGTGTCTCCGGATGCAGCAGGTCGGTTTCCAGTTGCCGTGGGTACAGCAGGTCGGTTTCCACTTGCCGCGGGTTCTTTCATTTCGGCAACAGATTCTCTGGCCCCTGCAACAGGCTCTTTCAATTCGGCCAGATGGTGTTCCATTCGCTCAATTTCGGCGATAAATAACTTATTGTCAGGAGGCTTGCGGAGCCTCCAGCTTGTAACCAGGGAAGAGAAGACCGGTGTAAAGATGATCAGCAAAAGCAAAACAATGATGCCGCGTTGCTGTGCCCGGCTAAAAAATATCCAGTCTTTGAATACCATGAAATTTGGCTAAAATGACATATTAATACAATACAAGTATAAAAAAACAAGATGTGGTAAATGTGAATTATGGATTGGTTTTCCGGTTAACGGAAAAATATTTGCTGCAATTGGTTTTTGCGTATTATTTCATATTTTTGGCTTTTTTTAAGAATAACACACCAATCTATGTCTTCTTCAGGAAATGAAAGCCGTGACGGCTTTACCAGTCGCTTTGGAATTATTTGTGCGGCAGCAGGTTCAGCAATTGGCTTAGGAAATATTTGGCGCTTCCCTTATATTGTCGGAGAGAGTGGGGGGGGCGCTTTTTTATTGATCTACCTCGGGTTCATTCTCCTTTTGGGGATTCCGGTCATGTTGTCTGAGTTTGTCATCGGAAGGCGGGGGCAGCGCAATGCACTGGGTTCCTTCAAACGGCTTGCTCCCGGTACCCCCTGGTACCTGGTCGGGGTGATGGGGATTGTAGCAGCCTTCATGATCCTGGCTTTTTACAGTACCATTGCAGGATGGACCCTGGCCTATGTGGTGCGCTCTGTGTCCAATGCCTTTGCGGGGATGACATCCCGGGA
>PWIY01000339.1 GCA_003560215.1 Bacteroidales bacterium
ACCAACACGGGGGCTGTGGCAGTAGACACGGGGATTTTTACCGGACGGTCGCCCAAAGACAAATACATCGTGCGGGAAGGGTCCTCCCAGGACAATATATGGTGGGCCGACGGTAAAAACCGTTCTGACAACAAACCAGTTTCAGAAGAAGTGTGGGACTCCCTGAAAAATACCACCCTGAAGCAGTTTCATGGGAAAAAGCTGTATGTGATGGATGCATTTTGCGGTGCCAATGAGAACACCCGGATCAAAATTCGCGTGATCACAGAAGTTGCCTGGATGGCCCACTTTGTCAAAAATATGTTCATCCGCCCTTCGGACGAAGAACTGGAAAACTTTGAACCGGATTTTGTGATGCTAAATGCCTGTAAAACGGTCAATGAGAAATGGGTGGAACAGGACCTGAACTCTGATGTTTATGTGGCTTTTAACCTGAAAGAAAGAAAAGCCGTTGTGGGGGGCACATGGTATGGCGGAGAAATCAAGAAAGGTTTCTTTTCCATGATGAACTATTACCTGCCGCTCCGGGGAATTGCTTCCATGCACTGTTCGGCCAACATGGGAAAAAATGGTGACACTGCAATATTTTTTGGTCTTTCAGGCACCGGTAAAACCACACTTTCGGCCGACCCGGACAGGTACCTGATTGGTGACGATGAGCATGGATGGGATGATGATGGCATATTCAATTTTGAGGGTGGATGCTACGCCAAGTGCATCAACCTGAGCAAGGAAAAAGAACCTGATATTTATAATGCCATCCGTCGTAACGCCCTGCTGGAAAACGTAGTGTATGACGAGAAAACCGGCGAAATTGACTTTTCTGACACCAGCAAGACAGAAAACACCAGGGTTTCATATCCCCTCTATCACATTAAAAATATTGTCAAGCCTGTTTCCAAGGGACCCCACCCGAAGAAGGTGATCTTTCTCACAGCAGATGCCTTCGGAATTCTGCCGCCTGTTTCACGCCTGAACCGCGATCAGGCCATGTACTATTTCCTGAGCGGATATACTGCCAAGCTGGCGGGCACCGAACGGGGCGTCAAAGAACCACTGCCAACCTTTTCTTCGGCCTTCGGTGCTGCTTTCCTGCTGCACCACCCTACTGTTTATGCCCAGGAACTGGCAAAGAAGATGAAGGAGCACGGTGCGACCGCTTACCTGGTCAACACGGGATGGATCGGAGGACCCTACGGCATCGGGCAACGCATTGACATTGACAGCACCCGAAGCATCATCCGTTCAATCCTGGACGGCTCCCTGGATCGCGCCGAAGTAGAGGAGCTTGCACCATTCGGGCTGATGATCCCGAAGGAGGTCAGAGGGGTCGACAGCGGCATCCTGAACCCCAAAAACACGTGGAAATATGAAACGGCCTATATGAAACAGGCCGATGAACTGGCCCAGAAATTCATTGAAAACTTTAACAATTTTACCGATACAGAAGAAGGTCAGCGACTTGTGGCTGCAGGACCGCAGAACAAGTTTATGAAGCAGTATTACCGGTACTATGAAAAGAAAATTGACCGGCTCGAGAAAAAACATGCGGCTGAAATTAACCGCCTGAAAGACCAGATCTATATCCTTCAGAATTCATTCAATGAATACATTTCATTCAACTCCATCAACACCGACTATAAAAAAAGGAAACTCAGAAGACATGTACCCGTGGTTTCCTTCTTTGATACCCAAACCCAGAAACAGCTGGAGCAATGCAACCAGCAAGTGAGCCGCCTGATGGATTCAGTGGGTTTCGAATTTTTCTCCAACAAGGAAAAACAGGATGGACTGAACGAACACATGACAAAATCCCGTGACGACCTGAGTCTTTATGAAGTTTATGAGCGCATAGACGACATCGCCAGATGCATCAACGGCCAAAAATGCTCCAATGAGCAACTTGAGAAGACAAGCCGGGATTTACTGAATATTACAAGGGATGTCCCGGGTTTCCTGATCAAGGCAGGCTCTTTGCTGGTAGTGAAACTTCCCGGTGAAGACGGCAAACAACAAAACAATGTCCGGGCCGTTAAATTATCAGTATCGGGGCTGATCCATATCGACAAGAACCCCGGTCTGCTCCAGCAACCTGAGCAGCTGATGCAGGAGATCAACCACTTCTAGTGCATATTCTGACACAACCGGCAGCTATCCCGTTTGACCTTAACCTCTCTACTTGCACAAATCACACAAACGGAGGCTGCCGGTTTTTCCACACCCCCAACCACCCGTTCAGTCATAAATTTTTACTGTTTGCGGGGAATTTTTTAATAAAACACTTGTGAATGGACAAAAAAATCGTACATTTGGTTTGTCCACCATTTTATTACTAAATCAGTTTGTTATGGAAACCGGTACAATCAAGTTTTTTAATGAGAAGAAGGGGTATGGGTTCATCGTAGATGACAAAACGGAGAAGGATGTTTTTGTTCACCACACCGGCTTGCTTGATCCTGTCACCAACAATGACAGGGTAACTTTTGAAATCTCTGAAGATGAAAGGGGAAAAAAAGCAATCAATGTAAAGAAAGGCGAATAACCTGCCTGTCTTTATGCTGCTTGAGCTCCGTAAGGCAATACGGGGCTTTTTTTTTGAAAAACCATTACTTTTACACAAAAAACACGCATGGTCATTGTCGGCATAACGGGAACGCTGGGAGCGGGAAAAGGAACAGTTGTTGAATACCTGGTCAGAGAGAAACAGTTCGCCCATTTTTCTGTACGTGAATATTTAAAGGAAGAGCTGGAAAAGCGGGCGATGCCCGTTAACAGAGATACCCTGACAGCCATCGCCAACTCAATCAGATCAAAATACGGTGCATCCTTCATTGCCGAAGCACTGATAAAAAGAGCGAAGGAACGGGGAAATGATTGTGTGATCGAAAGTATCCGGACTCCCGGGGAAGTGGAGGCCCTGCGCAGGGAAGAGGCATTTTTCCTGCTCGCCGTTGATGCGGATCCCCGAATCAGGTATAAACGGATCCGGTTCAGGAATTCGGAGACCGACCGGGTAACCTACCAGACATTCATCAGGAATGAGGAACGGGAAATGCATACCAGCGACCCGAATAAGCAAAATCTGGCAGCCTTCATTGATGCTGCCGATTATGTAATCAGAAATGACGGCAACCTTGGAGATCTTCACAATAGTACCGAGATCTTTCTCAAACGAATCGGTCAAAAGAAAACCAAAAAACCAGCCAGTAAATCATGACAACCAGCAAATACCAAAGACCTTCATGGGATCAATATTTCATGGAGATCGCCCATACTGTAAGCAAACGGGCAACCTGCGACAGGGGCCGCAGCGGATGTGTCATTGCCCGGGGAAGGCAAATTCTGGTCACCGGTTACGTGGGATCCCCCACCGGCCTCCCCCACTGCGATGATGCGGGTCATCAAATGAAAAAACTTCAGCACGAAGATGGCCGCATCACCATGCATTGTATGCGGACCGTCCACGCCGAGCAAAATGCCATATCCCAGGCGGCTAAACTGGGCATCAGCATCGAAGGGGCCACTCTCTATTGCAGGATGACCCCATGCAGGGTCTGTGCCATGCTTATCATCAACTGCGGGATCCGCCGGGTGGTCTGCGAAAAAAAATACCACGCCGGCTCTGAATCGGAACAATTGTTCGCTGAAGCCGGCGTGGCACTGGAATATTTTGCAGATGAGGTACTGCAGTATAAAGATCAGTAACAGGGATTATTCGTCGTCACCGAATATTTTCACCACACGCTCCCCGTCCGAACGTGTATAACCGCGAAACATTCCCGAGGTATTGAATGGCATGCTTACGTTTCCGTCTTTATCTACGGCAATCAGCCCGCCATTTACCCCAAGATCACGGAGGGTGCCGTGAATAATGCTGCCGGTGGCCTCTTCAAGTTCAGCACCTTTGTATCTCATCTGTGCAGAAACGTCATATGCCACGGCATATTTGATAAAATATTCACCATGTCCGGTGGCTGAAACGGCACAGCTGCTGTTTTCAGCGTAGGTCCCGGCCCCGATAATCGGGCTGTCCCCAACACGGTTGTATCGCTTGGCAGTCATTCCTCCCGTGGATGTAGCTGCTGCAAGGTTGCCGTTTTTATCAAGGGCAACGGCACCAACCGTACCCATCATGTCGGCAGCATCGATGTAACCGGTTTCATCCATCTGACGAAGCCGTTCCTGCAGCTGATCGTAGCGATACTGATCAAAAAAGTAGGATGGATCAACGATCTCAGCACCATGTTCCATGGCAAAACCTTCCGCTCCTCTTCCGGTCAGCAGCACATGGGGTGACAGATCCATTACTTTCCGGGCCGTACTGATTGGATTGCGGATGTTGGTGACGCCTGCAATGGCACCAGCCGTCATCTGCTGCCCGCACATGATGGAGGCATCCAGCTCATTGCCACCTTCATGTGTAAAAACAGCACCTCTTCCTGCATTAAACTTCGGCGAGTCTTCCATGATCCGGACAGCAGCCTCCACTGCTTCAAGGCTGGAGCCACCGGCTTCAAGTATGGATTCCCCGGCATCAAGGGCTTCATTCAGTTTGGCATAAAAAGCCTCCTCCCTGTCTTCGGGCACCCGTTCACGATCCACATTTCCGGCCCCGCCATGAATAACCAGGGTATAGTTTCCCTGTGCAAACAGCCCGGAAAAACTCACCAGGCAAACAAACATTAAAAATACAGTCAGTTTCTTCATCATTGTTTTAAAAGAATTTATTGGGTTTGTGCATATTCATCGTTCAACTGATCGAGTACTTCCCCGGTCAGGTCATACGCCTGGTCTGCAAACAGAATGCCGCCTCCGCGTGCATAACCCAGGATAAAATCATAGCCCTTGTCCCGGTTGTAACGCTCCAGGAAGTCACTGATCTTGTCCAGCAATTCCTCATTCAGCTCTCTTTCCTTCCGGGCCAGCCGATCCATGTAAGTTTCGTTGAGCTGCATCAGATCCTGCTGGCGCTGCATCAACTCCTGCTCCATGAGCTGGGCCTCTTCCATCCCGACAGTTCCGGCCTGGATCTGCTGCTGAAAACGCTCTACATCATTCTGAAAAGTACGCTGACGCCTTTCCAGGTCACTTTCCAGTTGCCGCTGCTCAGCTTCAAATTCTTCGCGCATATCAATGGCCAGATTGTATTGCTCCATGAGAATTTCATTGTTCACATAGGCAATGGCATGCGTGGCATCATCGATTTTTCTTTCAACAGCAGGCATTTCGGCAGCATCCCGTTCTTCCCCGACCGGGGCACCCATAAAATGGAGCCCATAGAGTACAACCAGGCCCAAAAAGAGGACCACATTGATAATCATTCCTTTGTTCATTCCGCCGGATGCAACACCCCTGTCAGGAACACCCTGTTCCATCTTCTCTTTTTTTTCCATGTTGATTTTTGGTTGTTAATTGTTGATTGTAAGGATCTGACTCCTAGTTACCCATTTCCGACAAAAACCGGATCCGCATCAGCCTCACCTCTTCTTCAGTGAATTCATCCTCTCCAAGCTCTTCGAGCGCCTGTTCATAAGAATCGCTTTCTGCGGTGGAAAAATATTCAAATATTTCCTCCTGCTTGTCCACATCAATCACCTGGTTGATGTAATAGCCAATGTCAATTTTTGTCCCTGAAGCAACTATGCTTTCAAGTTCCTGCAGCAGTTCATCAAAATCCAGCCCTTTGGCCTCCGCAAGATCTTCCAGCGACATTTTTCGGTCAATATTCCGGATCAGATACACCTTCACCCCCGACTTATTCACCACCGATTTCACCACCATATCCATTGGGCGTTCGATCTCGTTATCTTCCACGTACCTGGCGATCAAATCAATAAAAGGACGGCCGAAGCGTTCTGCCTTCCCGCTGCCAACCCCTGTGATCTGTTTGAGTTCGTCCAGTTTTACCGGGTACTGAATGGCCATATCCTCCAGTGAAGGATCCTGAAAAACCACAAACGGCGGGAGATTATGCTTGCGGGCAATCTGTTTGCGCAGGTCTTTCAGCAAAGAAAACAAGACCTTGTCGGTTGCACTGGTTTTCTGGGCCATGCCCGATACACTGTCAGCATCATCAGGCGAATCATAATCGTGGTCTTTACTCATCCTGACAGAACGGGGATTTTCCAGGTACCCATGCCCTGCCTCTGTGATTTTCAATGTGCCGTAATCCTCAATGTCCTTTTCCAAAAGCCGCTCAACGAGGCTTTGCCTTAAAACAGCATACCAGAATTTTTCATCTTTGTGGGCGCCTTTGCCAAAAACATCCAGCTGGTTGTGCTTGCAGGACTTGACAGCAGTGGTACTTTTTCCCATAAGAACGCTGATTACATGTTTGGGTTTAAACAATTCCTTCACCGCACCAACGGTTTCCAACAGCAGGCAAATATATTCTTTTCCTTCAAACTTTTCTTTCGGATTCAGACAATTGTCGCAAGATCCACAATTTTCTTTCTCATAAACCTCACCAAAGTAGTTCAAAAGGGTTTTTCGGCGGCATATGGAAGATTCAGCGTAAGCAACCGTTTCCATCAGCAATTGCATACCGATCTCCTGTTCGGCCACCGGTTTCCCTTTAAGGAATTTTTCCATCTTCTGGATGTCATCATAGGAATAAAACGCAATGCAGTTCCCTTCCCCTTCATCCCGGCCGGCCCGGCCTGTTTCCTGATAATATGCCTCCAGGCTTTTGGGAATATCATGATGAATCACATATCGCACATCAGGTTTGTCAATTCCCATGCCGAAGGCAATGGTTGCAACGATCACCTCGGCGTCCTCCATGAGGAACTTATCCTGGTTATTGACCCTGACCGCGGCATCCAATCCTGCATGATAAGGTAAGGCACGAATCCCGTTGACCTGCAGGGTAGCGGCGAGCTCTTCCACTTTTTTGCGGCTCAGGCAGTAAATAATTCCGGATTTTCCTTCCTGCGACTTCACATAATGAATGATGTCACGTGTGATATTTTTCGTTTTGGGCCGGATCTCATAATACAAATTGGGGCGGTTAAAGGAAGAGATAAACCGGCGGGCATCGGTCATTCCCAGGTTCTTCTGGATGTCCTGCTGAACTTTCAGGGTTGCTGTGGCTGTCAGGGCAATGACCGGCACTTTCCGTTCAAAAGCTTCAATGATGGGGCGCAGACGCCGGTATTCTGGCCTGAAATCGTGCCCCCATTCAGAGATGCAGTGTGCTTCGTCTACAGCAAAAAAAGAAATGTCCAGCGTTTTGAGAAACGATACATTCTCTTCCTTGGTAAGTGATTCCGGGGCAACATACAATAATTTGGTCACACCGCTGCTGAGGTCACTTTTTACCTGATTGACCTCTGCACGGGTCAGCGACGAATTCAACACATGTGCAATCCCGTCAAAGGATGCAAAATTCCGGATGGCATCCACCTGGTTTTTCATCAGGGCAATCAGGGGAGAGACAATGATGGCTGTCCCCTTCCCGATAAGTGCCGGCAACTGGTAGCACATGGATTTCCCGCCCCCGGTAGGCATGATCACAAAAGAATCATTCCCGTTGAGCAGACCTTGCACAATGGCTTCCTGATCTCCTTTAAAGGCTCCGTATCCGAAAATTTGCTTAAGCAGCTCACGAAGAGAAACACTGCTTGTAACCTCCATGGTATTGTAACTTATTTTTTGCACCTCCATAACACCGAAACAAAAAACAGGCCGAAAAATTAAATCAACGAATTCTGACAGATTTTTCCCGTTTTGGGAAAAATCGTGTAGGTTTGTAGTGTAAATTTAGCATTAAATAAATGGTTTAACAAAGTTTTTCATTAATTATAATAAAGTGAAATCTGCTGCTGAAATCAGGGATATTGCATTGCATACGATAGAAGATGAACGGCTGGCGATACGTCGCTTAAAAAACTATATCG
>PWIY01000343.1 GCA_003560215.1 Bacteroidales bacterium
CAGTTAACGGGTGCTTCGCACCCTTGGTTTGTCGTGGCTGACGCCACTCCGGTTAACGGGTGCTTTGCACCCTTGGTTTGTCGTGGCTGACGCCACTCCGGTTTGTCGGCGCTGACGCGCCTCCGGTTGGTCGGGGGCTGTCGCCCCCTTCGGTTAACGGCGCTTCGCGCCTTGGTTGTTGGTTCTTATGGGCTTTGTGTTGGGGAAGTTGCCAATGGTCAGGTAAACGGAGCGAAGAAGTTGTTGGTTGGTGATGTTTGACCCCATCGGGGTCAGATGCTACTAACACAGGAAGGGCCACCAAACCTCTGACCCTGCAGGGGTCACATGTTAGTCCGATCCCTTCAGGGTCGCATGTTACTGACGCAGGGAGGAGCACATACCCTTTTGACCCTGCAGGGGTCACATATTAATCCGACCCCAGCGGGGTCGCATGTTACTAACTCAGGGAGGAGCACATACCCTTTTGACCCTGCAGGGGTCACATATTAATCCGACCCCAGCGGGGTCGCATGTTACTATGGGAAAAAAGTATTATACCGTATGGCGTGGCCATCAGACCGGTGTCTTTGACAGCTGGGACGAGTGCCGCAAAGCCGTTGAAGGCTATCAGGGAGCCATTTATCGCTCCTTCCCCGATAAGGAGTATGCCTGGAAAGCCTTTGACGGCAACTACGCCGACTATATCGGGAATAACAGAAAACATGTAAGTAAACTATCTCCCGAAGAACTAAAGGCCATCGGAAACCCTGATCCTGACAGTATTTCGGTGGATGCGGCCTGCAACAGCGTGACTGGTCAGATGGAGTATCAGGGGGTTGAAACCCAAAGCGGGGCAAGGCTTTTTAAAATGGGCCCTTTCCCCAAAGGCTCAAACAATATTGGTGAGTTCCTGGCCATTGTTCACGCCCTTGCCTGGTGCAAAAAACACAACATCAACCTGCCCATTTACACAGATTCCAAGACAGCCATGGCCTGGGTGCGGAATAAGAAGGCCCGCACCAAAGTAACCCAGACCAATGAGAACAGGGAGTTGTTTGAGCTCATCCGTCGTGCGGAGCAATGGCTGGAAAACAATACCTGGGACAATGAAATCCGGAAATGGGAAACCGAAGCCTGGGGCGAAATCCCCGCCGACTTCGGACGAAAGTAGGTGGGCGCCGCAACCAGAGGGCGCGCAGCGCCGTTAACCAACAACTGCCTGGCTTCGGCCACGGTCTATGGGCTACCCCCACTGTCCCCATCCCATGAGAACCAACAACCGGAGAGTGCGGAGCACTCGACTAACCAACAACCGGAGGCGCGTCAGCGCCGACAAACCGGAGTGGCGTCAGCCACGACTATTTCTTCATGGAATCCCAACCCTGGGCGGTAATTTTTACCAGTTGGCCGGAGCTGGTGAACAGATTCCTTCCTTGTGCAGCTTCTGTTATGTGGCCGATTGGATGAATGGCCTCCAGGTCTTTGACCTTTTCGTAGTCGTTTTGACTGATGGTGAACAACAGTTCATAATCCTCTCCCCCGCTGAGGGCGCAGGTTGTGGGGTCGATGTTGAACTCATGGGCGGTTTGTGCCATCCGCTGGTCAAGGGGCAGCTTTTCCTCATAAATGTTGACACCCGTGCCTGAATGTTTGCAAATATGCAATACGTCGGATGCCAGGCCGTCAGACACATCAATCATGGATGTGGGCTGCACCCCGGCTTGCTGCAGCATTTCAATGATGTCTTTGCGGGGTTCGGGCTTCAGCTGACGTTCCAGCACATAAGAGTAGTCTTTGATTTTTGGCTGCATTTGGGGATTGGCCTTGAACTCCTGCTTTTCCCGCTGAAGAACAAGCAGGCCGCAGTACGCCCCGCCCAGGTTGCCGCTTACGTATAACAGGTCGTTGGCTCTGGCCCCGCTCCGGTAAACGATCTGTTCTTTCTCAGCCTGCCCGACTGCTGTGATGCTGAGCATCAAACCGGCCGGGCTGGTGGTGGTGTCTCCACCGGCCATATCCACGTTGTATCGTTCACAAGCCAGCTTCATCCCGGAATAAAGTTCTTCCAGGGCCTCCAGCGAATACCGGCTCGATACGGCCATCCCGACAAATACCTGTTTGGGATGGGCATTCATGGCATAGACATCCGAAAGGTTCACTGCAATGGCCTTGTAGCCAAGGTGTTTCAGCGGGGTGTACACCATGTCGAAATGGACGCCTTCCACCAGCAAATCTTTGGTGACGATGGTGGCAAGGGGGCCGTTGTCAATCACGGCGGCATCATCGCCCACTCCGGCAAGGGTTTCAGGGTTGCGGAGTTGAATGTCCCTGGTCAGGTGCTCGATAAGTCCAAATTCGCCAAGGCTCGAAATATCGGTCAGTTCCTGTGGTCTTTCCTGGTCTTGTGTCATAGCTTGGATGTGGTTTCGGGTTTAAAACCGGCCCTTTTAGCGGGTTTATGGTTGTTGATTTTTATCCTCTCCGGGGATGAAAACGGAACCGGGCAAAGTGTTCCGTTTGCTGTCTGTGCTTTCGGATTCCGGCTGGTCAGATGTGCTTTCTGACTGGATCCTGACGGACTCATCATGAAGGAGTTGCAGAAACTTATCCAGAAAACCCGGATAAAGACCCAGGATTTCACCTTTTTGCCGGCGGTCGGAGAAAAGGGCTTTTAGCCTGTGCGGTTGAACGATTTTTTCGTTGCGCAGTTTTTTCAATTGGCCAATTTGCCGTGAAAGCCCCATTCGGTGGGCTAGCAGGGCCAGCAATTCATGATCGTTTTCATCAATATGCCGCCTCAGATCGTCCAGGGTTTCTGCGGATTTCTGCCTGTGTGGAATGGCTGAAAGACGGGCGAACAATGCATGCATGGTTTCAGGTGTAATTTGCTGTTCCCGGTCAGTAAGGGCTTTTTCGGGCTGGTGATGTACCTCCAACATCAAGCCGTCCATCGACAGAGTCAGTGCCTGCCCCGCCACTTCTTCGAGCAAAGCTGTATTGCCTGAAATATGACTGGGGTCGCAGATCAGCGGCAGTCCGGGAACCTCATGCCGGAGTTCAAGCGGAATGTCCCACAGCGGGATGTTCCGGTACACACTGCGTTTATGTGTCTTGAAACCCCTGTGTATGGCAATGATTTTTTTTGATCCGGCCATCAGGATGCGCTCAATGGCCCCGATCCACAGGCGAAGGTCAGGGCTAACAGGGTTTTTGATCATCACGGGGATGCCTGTTCCGCTGATTGCATCGGCTATTTCCTGCACCATAAAGGGGTTGACGGTGGTTCGGGCACCCAGCCAGATGATGTCCACTTCGTGTTCCAGACATTGGATGGCGTGGTCGGGCCTGGCTACTTCCACGGCAATTCGAAGGCCCGTGTCTTTCCTGATCTGCTTTAGCCACGGGAATGCCTCTGCACCTTTCCCTTCAAACTGTCCGGGCCTGGAACGGGGTTTCCAAACGCCTGCCCGCAATACCGGCACGTTGCCCGCCTGTGCCACACCTTCGGCGGTTTCTGCCAGCTGTTCCCGGCTTTCCACGCTGCAGGGTCCGGCAATGTATAAACGATTGCCGCTCAATGGGATCCATTCAGATAACGGAGATATGTCTGATGCAAAAGCGACCGGCATTGGCTTTTTTTGCAAAGGTAGCAAAAAAGAAAACCTTGTTGCTATCGTCAATCAGCCTGTCCTGATAATATGCATCGGTTTCATTTCAATCATAATATTTTGTATTTTTGCCGGTGTAAATATGCATCTGGCATGGACATTCAGAGGATACATCATAAAATTTCCCGGTATCAGGAGGAGGGGAAGCGGCTGTTTGCAACTTCCAGTTTTCAGACCAACAGCATTACCCTGTTGCATGTGTTGAGCCGCATTGACAAAGAGATCCCGGTTTATTTTATCAATACCGGGTTTCACTTTCCTGAGACCATATCCTACAAAGAGGAAATAACGCGGATGCTTGGAATTAAGGTGATTGACCTGTTTTCTCATGTACCGAAAGTGATGCAGACCAATGCGTCCGGGGACCTGTTGTTTACTTTTGACCCTGATTATTGCTGCTACCTGAATAAGGTGCAGCCGGTGGAGAAGCTGATGCCGCAGTTTGATGTCTGGATCAATGGGGTGCGTGCCGCACAGAACCATATCCGAAAGGGATTTCGGGAGGAGCAGAAGACAAGGGAGAATATTCTGCGTTATCATCCCTTGCTTAGCTGGACCAATGAGGAGGTGATGGCTTATATGAAGGAATATGATCTGCCTGTGCATCCCCTGGAAGCTAAAGGGTACAAAAGCATCGGCTGTGAGCCCTGCACCAGACCGGTTAACGATGATAACACACGGAACGGCCGGTGGGCCGGGATGAAAAAAACTGAGTGTGGGTTGCATTTGGAAGCTGGAAGCTCGAAGGGAGAAGTTAGAAGTTAGAGGGTGGAAGGTAGAAGTTTGAAGCTGGAAGTTTGAAGCTGGAAGTTAGAAGTTTGGAGCTGGAAGGAGGAAGCTGGAAGTTAGAGGTTAGAGGGTGGAAGGTAGAGGTTAGATCCCGAAGGGATCACATGTAACTAACATGGGGGCATAAACATACCCTTCCGACCCGGAGGGGGCGAAGCCCCCGACTAACCAACAACTGCTCAGCCTCGTCCTATGGCCATGGGCTACCACCACCTTCCTCATCCCATGAGAACCAACAACCGGAGTGGCGTCAGCCACGACTAACCAACAACCGGAGAGTGCGGAGCACTCGACTAACCAACAACCAAGGCGCGAAGCGCCGTTAACTGGAGTGGCGTCAGCCACGACTAACCGGAGAGTGCGAAGCACTCGACTAACTTTTTTGTTATGAATGTACTGATTACAGGAGGCGCCGGCTACATCGGCAATGAACTGGTTTTTGAACTGGTAAAGGATCCTGCGGTGGAACAGGTGATTGTTTATGACAACCTGAGCCGCAAAAACTATAACCTTTTTTTGGATACCCGCTATGAACCGCGGAAGGTGAGTTTTGTTTCCGGAGAATTGCTGGATACCCGGCGTTTGCGCCAGCTCCTGCAGAATGTTGATGTGGTGTACCATCTTGCTGCCAAGGTGTCGACCCCGCTGGCCACGGAGAACTCCCATCTTTTTGAACAGATCAACCACTGGGGAACTGCCGAACTGGTTTATGCTGTGGAGGAAAGTCCGGTGAAAAAATTTGTGTACCTGAGTACCACATCAGTGTACGGTGCTTCCGAGCATGTTTCGGACATCAAAACGCCGCCGGATCCGAAAACCTTTTATGGCAGCAGCAAGCTCCGCGGGGAAACACATGTGGAGAGGTTGTTTAACAAAATGGATGCCTGGATCATCCGTTGTGGCAATGTTTATGGCTATAGCCCCAGTGTTCGGTTTGATGCGGTCATCAATCGTTTTATGTTTGAGGCCAACTTCAACGGCCGCATCCAGATTACCGGAAACGGAAAGCAGCAACGTGCCTTTATTCATGTGGACAAGGTGGTGAGTATGTTGTCGAACCTGTTGCATGACGACCTTCCTTCAGGTAAGTATAATTTCAGCGAACACAATATCTCCATTGAATATATCGCCCATGTCATCAAAGAGATTTATCCGGACATTGATATGATTTTTGTCAATCAGCATCTTGTGATGCGTGAGATCAAGGTGAAGGCTGATGACCGCATCATGTCGCTGGTGACCCGGCCGGAAGTTTCGTTCAAAGAGGAGTTAAAGCGTTTTAAGGAGAAGTTTTCCTTTAACTAACATGCGACCCCTCCGGGGTCAGAGCTACATCAGGGTGAATCGCAGGCTGAAGCCGCCGTGGGTGTTGGTGTTGGGGTATTGGTTTGAAACCTTGGGTGTGTTGATGGTCTGGTCAAAGAAGAGCCGGAAATTGACTCGTGCGCTGATCTGGTATTCCGCGGAAGTGTTGATCGCAAAGGTGCGGCTTCCCGAGGAGATCACATCAGTTTCTTCCAGTAGTTTTCTCAGGATGGTTCTGCTGTCTCTCATGGACAGGTCAAGACGCAGTACCAAATCGCTTTGCATCCGTTGAGTGGTTCCTCCGGTGGAAATGTTTAATGCCAGATCCTGAAAGCGATATCCGGCACCTATGATATATTCACTTCTTTCATTATCGGTAACCTGGTTGTTTGCAAAGCTAAGGCTGATATCCCTGGATCGCCTGTACTCAAAGCGGGTCATCAGGTTATTCACAAACGTGATATCTATGTTGATCAGTGGGTTGAACTGTTCGCTGATCGATACTTGTGATACTTCATGTTCCGGAATAAAATTGCCGGTCGTTGATTCCCGGGCAGACTGATAACCGTCAAATTCCCTGTAACGAAGGTCAGACTGGAAATTGGCCATGGTGAAGCTGCTCCTGTATGCGTGACCAATTGTAAAGGATTGGAAGATTTGCTGCATGGCCGGAATGCGGGAAAGCCCGTCATAGGTCAACCTCCAGTTTGGCATGGGGATTTGTCGAAAGGGGTTCAAATTGACATCTGTGGGATCAGTGCCTGCATAGGCTGCCATGAAAGCCGGAATCAATACATCCTGGGAGGTTGGTCCGTAACCAACAGGGAACCCGGTGGTGTCATTTACAGCCCCGTCCCAATTTGGGTTTTGGCTGGCCAGTCGCATGGCTACATCAAGGCGATGTTGTTTGAAATTCTCAAAATTCTCTGAAGTGTATAACTGGCTGTCTACTGACTCAAAAGTAGTTCGGATTGCCAGGAAGGAAACGCTGAAGGTTCCTCGTTCCATGGGGTTAAAAGAGGAGAAATTACCCAGACTGTCTGCTTTGAAGTAGGCAGTATTTGTTCGGGACTCCCTCCGGTCGGCGGTAAGCTCAATCTGGAGGTGCCGGATGGGCTCCACTTGCGACCTGGCGGTTATTTGCTGATTGTAGCTTTCGCTGTAAGGGGGGTTGAGGTTTGGGTTATCCGTGATCCAGCCTCCTCCGGCTGCTTCCGGCCGGATGTCGCGCTGACTTCCGAAGATAAAACCTGTACCGGGAGCCATTAAATCCCAGTCCTGGCCCAGGATAGAGGGGCTTGGTTTAAAACCGGGCATATGCGTACCCCTGCTTTCGGAGAAATTCAGGGAAATGCTGCGCACACCCATCAGGGTTCGCAGGACGTTTTCGAGCACAATTCTGCCATAGTCGACCCTGTCTTCATCGTCATTGTCATCATTGTCAGGGAGTTGAGGGCTGCCCCGCTGACCTCCCTGCTGACCTCCCCGCTGACCTCCTCCGCCACCTCCCTGGTTGATCTCTCTCAGGAAATCAATCTTGTTGTAGAGGTTCACCAGGTTTCCATTGGCACTCAGCCTGATGTTCTGTGAGTTTTCGATGGTGTTGCCCAGATCCTGTGCCGACAATGGTGCCCCAATCCAGTCAAAATCTGCTGCATAGCTTGCATTGGCATTGATCCAGTCGACAAGGGGGAGCTTATTGGTAGGGATGTTGTAGCTCAGATTGGCCCGGTGGGTATAGAAAGTGGGCCTTCCCAGGTTTTTGATATTGCTCCAGATCGAATCCCTCTTTTGTTCATAATCGTCACGGCTCCGGTCAATGGGGCCGGCCGGTTCATCAATCCGGGCATGGGTGGTGGCGGAAAACTCCAGCCTCAATGCCCGGGTCAGATCCCAGCGGATATCATAAATGCGATCCCAGTCGAAGGATTTGACATAGTTGGGGTCCATCACCACCACGCCGGCACTTTTTGCCCGCATCAGCGATTCGGCATATCCCCTGTCCATACTCGTCCTGAACGAGACAGAACGCGGCATATAATGGAAATTGAAATCGCGGAACAAAGCCAGCAGGTCATTTTGGAAAATTGACACATTGGAGAAAGGTGTCACGTTGGTAGGGCTGGTGCTGTAACTGTAGCCAATGGCGCCC
>PWIY01000024.1 GCA_003560215.1 Bacteroidales bacterium
CCATCGGCGTCGGAATCGGACAATACAATGGAGGCGGAATGCGGCAGGCTCCGGATGCAAAACCCGACGACGGACTGTTCGACGTCACCCTGATCAAGGATCTCAGCAAATGGTCGGTGATCGCCAATGTCCGGCGCCTCTATGATGGAACAATTAAAAAGCACAAACGGGTTGTGACCCAAACCGCCAAAACAATTCACATCGAATGCGATCAGCCTGTGTTGCTGGAAGCAGACGGGGAATCACTGGGGCACTCTCCCTTTACCTTCGAAATCATCCCCAGGAGTGTCCGGGTGGTAATCAATTGAACAAACAAAAAGTCAAGGTATAGAAAACACGCATCAAAAAACATATTATGGCCAAAGGCGAAGACATTTTCAAGAAGATCATTGCGCATTGCAAGGAATACGGGTTTATCTTCCCCTCCAGTGAGATCTATGACGGGCTGAGTGCCGTTTACGACTACGGGCAAAACGGGGCGGAGCTGAAAAACAACATCAAGGATTACTGGTGGAGATCCATGGTTCAGTACCATGAAAATATCGTGGGGCTTGATTCGGCCATCTTTATGCACCCCACGGTCTGGAAGGCATCCGGACACCTTGAGGCATTCAACGATCCGCTGATCGACAACAGGGATTCAAAGAAAAGATACAGGGCAGACGTCCTGATCGAAGACCATCTGGCCAAGCTGGAAGAAAAGATCGAAAAGGAGGTCAGTAAAGCCGCCAAAAAATTCGGCGACAGTTTTGACGAAAAGATGTTCCGGGAAACCAACCCCAGGGTACAGGCCAACCAGACAAAGATCGACGAAATCAAAAGCCGTTTTGTACCGGCCCTTGAAAATGAAAACCTGGAGGATCTCCGGCAACTCATTGAAGATCTTGGCATTGCCTGCCCTGTTTCGGGGTCACGCAACTGGACAGACGTCAGGCAGTTCAACCTGATGTTCAGCACACAAATGGGCTCGGCCAGCGACGGGGCATCAAAAATCTACCTGCGCCCGGAAACCGCCCAGGGCATCTTTGTAAACTACCTGAATGTACAGAAAACCGGACGAAAAAAGCTTCCTTTCGGCATCGCCCAGATCGGCAAGGCCTTCAGGAATGAGATCGTGGCCCGCCAGTTCATATTCAGGATGCGTGAATTTGAACAAATGGAGATGCAGTTTTTCGTCAGACCGGGGCAGGAAACAGAATGGTTTGAATACTGGAAGGAAGAACGAATGCGCTGGCACCTCGCTCTCGGGATCCCGGAAGAAAGATTTCGTGTACACACCCATGAAAAGCTGGCCCATTATGCCAATGCAGCCGTGGATATTGAATTCAATTTTCCTTTTGGATTCAAGGAGCTGGAAGGCGTTCACTCCCGTACCGATTTTGACCTGGGAGCCCACCAGAAGTTTTCCGGGAAAAAATTGCAGTATTACGATCCGGAAACCGAAGAAAGCTATGTGCCCTATGTGGTGGAAACATCCATTGGCCTGGATCGCACCTTTCTGGCCATCCTGACACACGCCTACAAAGAGGAAACCCTGGAAGACGGATCGGAACGGGTGGTCATGAATATCCCTCCGGCCCTTGCTCCCGTAAAAGTAGCCGTGCTTCCCCTGGTGAAAAAAGACGGGCTTCCTGAAAAAGGCAGGGAGATTTTTGACCGGCTGAAATATGACTTTCACTGCCAGTACGAAGATAAAGACGCCATTGGCAGAAGGTACCGCAGGCAGGATGCCATCGGCACACCTTATTGCATTACCATCGACCATCAAACCCTGGAAGACAACACCGTTACCATCAGGGAGCGCGACAGCATGAAACAGGAGCGCATCCCCATTGAAAAAATAGCCGGCGTGGTTGCTGAGCGTACCGATTTGCGTCCCACGCACTGAAGGGATAACAAGGGGTAACAAGGAATCCGGCAGGGGATACCGGCAGGGATCCGGGATTTGCAATTCTCCGCCACATCCCTTAAGTTTGATAAAAATCAGACCGGCATGACACTTGAAGAGATCAAGGCACCTGTTGACCATCACATGAGAACCTTTGAAAAGAGGTTCAGGGACTCCATGAAAAGCAAAGTGCCCTTGCTGGATAAGGTCACCCGGTACATTGTCAAGCGCAAAGGGAAACAACTCCGCCCGCTTTTTGTATTCTTCTCTGCAGATATTTACGGAGAGATCTCAGATAGAACCTACCGGGCTGCCTCCCTGATCGAACTCCTTCATACCGCCACCCTGATTCACGACGATGTGGTGGACGACTCCAATGAACGACGGGGGTTTTTCTCGCTGAATGCGTTGTGGAAAAACAAAATTTCGGTTTTGGTCGGAGATTATCTGTTATCCAGAGGATTGCTCCTGAGCCTGGATCACAATGATTTTGACATGCTGAAGATTGTGTCAGGATCGGTCCGTGAGATGAGCGAAGGGGAACTGATGCAGATAGAAAAAGCAAGACACCTGGACATCAAGGAGGAAGTCTATTATGAGATCATCCGGAAAAAAACCGCTTCACTGATCACCGCCTGCCTGGCTTGCGGGGCCACATCGGCCGATGCTCCCGCTGAACAGGTCGACTTATTGCGCCGCATCGGTGAAAATGCGGGGGTGGCCTTTCAGATTAAAGATGACATTTTGGATTTTGAAAAAGACCGCGTAAAAGGCAAACCCTCCGGTGTTGACATCAGGGATCAGAAAATGACCCTTCCGCTGATTTACCTCCTCAGCAATGCATCCTTGCGTGAAAAGCGATGGATCATCAATACCGTGAAAAACCACAATCAGGATCCGGAAAGAGTATCAGAACTGATCCGCATGGTGCATGACCGCGGCGGCACCGAATATGCCGGCAAGTATATGCATCAATACAAAGAGCAGGCACTGGAGCTGATGGAATCCCTCCCTGATGTGCCCGCCAGAAATTCTCTAAGGAAGCTGATTGAATTCACTGTCAGCCGCAACCGATAATACTTTTTTGATCCTTTCCGCCACAAGGGCACCCTGGCTTCGTATATGTGTATAAAAGCTGAGATGAAGCCGGTATGTTCCGTCTGCTTCCTCCACGATATCAACCGAGGGTGAAGATCCGGTAATCCAGGGCATGGCTATCAGTTCTTTTTCGGCCAGACGCTTGCAGGCTTCAGGATCGCGAATGGCAGGCAGCGAAAGCTTAAGGTGGTGGGGCAGGCTCTCATCACTGTCGGGCGGGAGCACAATCATTTCTTTATTGATGCGGGAGTAAGGGATCCTGACAACCTCCCCTTTTTCATTGACCAGCACCAGCGACCGGGCTCCCAGCGACCTGATATATCCTTCTGCAAACGGGGCTTTGATAAAACGTCCTGTCTCCAGTGATCTCTCTGCCTTCAGCAAAACCCCTGCCAGAAAATCCCGGAACACAAACCATGCAAACGCACCAAGTAACAAAACAGTTGCAACCCACAGAATGAGATCATAATACACCAAACCACCGAACAGAATGCTGAGCCCCCAAAATACATAACCGATCCAGATCAGCAACTCCGCCACCGGAAGCAGGGCCAGTATCGTGCTGCGAAGGGTTTTGCGTCTGATCAGAACCCTGGCGACCCTGGCCAGCAGCCTGAACAGGCCAAACACAAATAAGCCGGCAAACAGAAAAAACAAAAGGTTCATAATCGTTTGTTTGCTTTTAACAGTTCAACCAGATAAAGATCAAGTCCGGGACGGATGGCGTAAATGCTGTCAAACTTTTCTGTGAGTACGCCCGTCCTGACCAATGTGCGGATGTCTGCTGCAACCTTTTCCTTCGGGACTTCAGTATTCTGGGCCAGCTTTTCAATTGAAAAGCGGCGGTTTACCACAAACTGATGCACATAGAACCATTGTTCCGGGGTCAGCCGTTCAAAAACAGCCGGATCAGGCAGCCGGAGAGAATCCATGATCAGTGTTTTGCCTGAAACTTTTTTAATGGAGGCAAGCCACAGTATGGTGGCTGTTCCCGGGTTCCCGCGCGAAAGATCAAACAGTTTGTTAAAGAGCCTGGCCTGATCCCAGGCGCTCATCCGGTCTTCATCCTTTTTGTCGTATTTCAGTTTCATTCCCCCTGCCTGGTGTCTCAACAGAAGCATGTCCTTGAGTTCCCTGGCATCAAAAGGTGCACAGTTCACTGTGGCCAGCGAATAACGCATCAGCATGGTTTGCCGGTCAATGAGCCGCAGGGCATGAATGTTCACATTGAGGATGAAAAGACATTTATGACCAAAACGGTCGATCAGCCCTTTAATCATTTCAATCACGACATCGCCGCCAGGTCGTCTTTCCCACCAGAGCCCCAGATCCTGTATGATGATCACCTTGCCGGCCGGCAGTGCACGGAACACGTCATCAAGGTTTTTGTTCCGGACCCCCAGGGCTTCCTGTAGTTTACGGTTAAACAGCTCCAGGTCAGCCGAACAAGACTGGGGGGCGCGCAAAGAATGAACCTGATCCTTGGTAAAATGCTGGTCCGCCATTTTTTTTGACAGGGAAGACTTTCCCGAACTCCGTTCTCCGGTAATGATCAGTGCCCCGGGAAACCCTGATTTAAAACGCTGAATGGCACGGGAACAATCTGCAACCTCGCTGCTCATACCGACCCAGAAGTCCTCCCCGGCTCCTGACTGCCCCGAAAACAGTGAGGCATAGTAAAACGGAAGTTCTTTCATCAGACCAGTTGCCGGTGTAATGGCTTCCACAAAGGAGAGAATATCCTGGTTTGATCCGTAACCCGGCCGGTCCGACTGCTCTACATGACTTACCCACAACTGCCCTTCACTCTTGCTGTACAGCACATCCACAAAACGATCTCGGGTTTTGTCCTTCAGCCTGGTCAGGTTCCGCTGAAAACGATTGCTCAGGGCACCGTTCTCAGCTTCTTTCACCTTTTTCTTCACTGCCATGCTATTTTTACTGATGGTGGATGAAGACAATGGTTCAAACCCTTTCTTTAAGCCGGTTTCAAAAGCCTCTTCCACTGTTTCTCCTACTTTCCGGATCTTTTCTTTCTCACCGGATATCTTGCTGAGAAAATTCTTAACGAGTATTTTAGACTGCTGATGACGATCATGCTGCTGATCAGAATCGTCTTCCTTGCTTTCGTTGTCAAGACTGAAATTGAGCAGGCGAACCATGTCTTTGATCGAAGTCACCCTTTGCTGCAACTGCTGCTCAGCTTCGTGGGCTTTCCTGGCCGTATGGTCAATGAGTTCTGCACCAATGAAATAATCGATGGTTTTCCTGAAACTGACCACGACCCGTTCTGTTTCCGCAAAAGCCGCATCCTGAATCTTTTCGTCCAGTTGCTCCCCGCTGATCTCTATTTTGTCAGGAATATCAAGCAGCACTTCCCGGATTTCAGCATACAGTTTCAGGAAAGAAGCATGGACAGGCAAAGCCTGAAAACCTGAATGCTCGAGCCGCTTTATTTTGGCAAGATGGATATCTTCCTCCGACAACAACTCCCCGGCAAACTGTTCAAATTGTTCAACCTGCCGCAACATCACTGATTCAAGGGAGGCACGGAAATCGCGGCAATATTTACGAATCTTTGCATGGATCCTGCTCTTCAGGGAAAGCACAAAAAAGTCAAGGATTGCCTTATTGACAAATCCCCCCAGGTTTTTCTCCCAGGTATCCGCAAAGCCTGCTATTTCTTTAACCAGCATTGGATCCTGCTTAAAATAAACCCTGAAGTTTCTGCTCCTGATATTGGCTCCGGTACTTTCCAGGTGGAAGTTGAACTGCTGCAGGTCATTGACAAGTTCATCAAACAATTTTTGCCCTGCCTCGTAATAGAATTTTTTTCCCTCGTTATCGATCAGCTGCACCTTTGCGGCAAGGCGGCTTCGTTCCAGGCGGATCCGTTCCAGGTTTCTTGCCCGGTTACCGGGATCCAGCCGCGATTTTTCGATCAGTTCATGAATCCCGTTGAATAGCTTCCGCACCTCAACCACTTCCGAAAAAGTATATTTGGCAAAGTCCTCCATGAAACGGTGAATGCTGTGCAACCTGTTATGGTAAAGGAAGAAGCGGGCTGCAGGAATAACATTGATCTTATGAGAGACCGGTTTTCCGGTCACTGAAGCGACAACAATCTTACCCGCCTTATATAGCGTGGTCCGAAGCCTGTCATGTTTTCTGAACACAAATTCTTTCCGGGTCAACCTGATACGGATCTTTTCCGGCATCACATTGATCATGGCACGTAATTCATCCAGATATTCATTGTTGGCCGTTTCCAGCATTTCCCGGATCTCGGTAATCCGCCGGGTACGCATCAGCTGGATGTGTCGCTGCGAGTGGAAGGAAAAATCATTCAAAACTTTAAGAAAGGCCCGGGAACGTTGATCCGGACTCTGTTTCTCCGCGGCTTTCTTTAAAGAATCAATCGTTTTGAGGGAAAAATTTTCCAGCTCCCGGAAAAATTGTTGATTCTTCTCCAGGATGTGTTCAGGGCACTGCCCATAATATTTTTCCAGGAAACGGACGGCAGACCGGCCGATGTTATGCACTTCGTTGGCAATGATCTCCCGTGAAGAAAGTTTCAGGCTGCTCAGCACATCGAATGAAGGACGCTTCGGTTCAAAGTCTGCTTCTTCCCCGGCTTCGGGGGTCGGTGTCAGCACAGTGAATTCATCAAAAAACGATGAAGCCGTCACAAAAAGAGTTGTCCGCACGCTTTCATCAAGGGCATTGGCTTTTTCAATGGTTGTGGCCGGATCCCTGAAGTTGAAGTCGGGCAACTCCATCAATGTCAGGTCGGTCTGCCATGACTCACCGGAAATAATTTCTCGCACAGAACGCTGCTCCACGCTGTTCTGAATCACTTTCACCTCAGCTTTGAGGCGGTGATTTTCAAGCAACTGATTGATCAGGCTATAAAAACGGTCCGTTTTTGAACTGTCAGGATTCACCACCAGAATACGTACCCGGGCGGTCCGCCAGCGTTCACTGGAAGTGATAAACCGCAAAAGGAAAATCATCAGCGACAGTTCCCTTCCTTTGCCGCTCCACCAGCAATCGATCTTCTTGTAATTACCGAAACCCTTTTCTTTGTCATAACTAAGAAAAGCACAGTTATAATCCTGCCGCTTCAGGTTGGTCAGCAGCCGGGCAAATTTTTCCGGTTGTTTCGAATTCCTTGCCCATCCCATCAGCACCGTGTTGGGCTCAAACCCGGTAAACCCGTAAACCCTGGATATCACATCAATTCCTTCATAGATATCGCGACAGGCATGACGGCGGGTAAACACACCGGTTTTTACCTGAGCGGTGGCAGGAACATCCTGCTCCTTCAGACCAAACAGGATTTCACCCCCTGGCTGTTCTGTCAATTCGAAATTCGTAAACACGCCCATCTTCCCAACCAGGGCCTTCCCCATCTCTATCAGGTGCGGCCTGTTTTTCTCACCGCCGCTGAACAGCATCACATTGGGACGCCAGTTGCGGGATTTTTTCCCACTTATACTCAGCTTTCCCAGCCCTGTTTTCACCAGCGAAGACCACACCCCCGTCCAGGTGTCACCGCTCTGAAGGGTAAGTTCTTTCTTTTTCAGGAAAAGAAACAGGGCGGTCAGCAAAACCGAAGCAATGATCAGTGCCAGCAAGTCAAGCTGTATCATGACCACAATACAGGCCAGAGCCCCGATTATGCTCACCACACGCGGTATTTTGAAAGAAGGTCTGAAATCACTCCCGGCCCAGCTCTCCAGGGTATAGGTAATATTGAGGAACCCGTAGATGATGATGAAAAAGATGGTCACGATGCGGGCAATGGTATTCAGTTCTCCGACCAGGATGCCTGCCTGCGCGATCAAAAATGCAACCACAAGGGCATTCCGTGGTTCATTCGACGCACCATATCCTTTC
>PWIY01000395.1 GCA_003560215.1 Bacteroidales bacterium
ACCCATATTTCGAATATTTTTACCGGGTCGACATGAGTGGTGACAACCTGACGCTGTTAACCCCGGATCAGGGTCACCATCAGGTACAAATGGCTGCTTCCGGTAATTACTTCAGCGTTTCCCGATCAACACCCGATACCGCCCCCGTTACCCATATCCGGGATCAGAACGGGGAAATGATCATGCTGCTGGAAGAAACAGACATTTCGCAACTGGAGGCAGCAGGCTGGCGTCCACCCATTGAATTTTCCGTCAAGGCCCGCGACGGGGTTACGGATCTTTGGGGGCTAAAATACAAGCCCACCAATTTTGATGAATCTGTTTCTTACCCCATCCTGGTCTACATTTACCCAGGCCCGCAAACCGGCAGCGTAGGCAGCCGTGCTTTCAGGGCTTCACGCTCAGACAAGCAGTCGCTGGCTGAACTCGGATTCATTGTTGTAGAAATAGATGCCATGGGCACCCCCGGACGCTCCAAAGCCTTCCATGACGCGTATTACGGCAATATGGGAGACAATGGTCTTCCGGATCATATAACCATGATCGAACAAATGGTTGAACGCCATCCTTACATGGACATTGACCGGGTCGGTATCTTCGGGCACTCGGGCGGCGGATTTGCCTCCACCAGGGCACTGCTGGAATACCCTGATTTCTTCCACGTGGCGGTTTCCAGTGCAGGAAACCATGACAACCGGAACTATACAGACTCATGGGCGGAAAAATGGCAGGGGCTGCTGGTAGAATACGAAGACGAAGAAACCGGTGAAAAATCCACCAATTATGACAACCAGGCCAATCAATTGCTTGCAGAAAACCTGGAAGGCAAACTGCTGATCACACACGGAACAATGGATACCAATGTTCCCCATTACGGAACCTATCTGGTGGTAGATGCACTGATTGCAGCCAACAAAGATTTTGACATGATCATGTTCCCCAACCGGGGTCACGGTTACTATGGAGAGCCTTATATGATGCGGGCCCGGTGGGATTATTTCGTCCGCCACCTGAAAGGGGTTGAACCGCCCAAAGAATATTCTTTCGGAGAACTGTAACCCTCAGGTATCCGCATTCGGGGTTTGCCGGTATTGAGCCACTCCGGCAAACAGCAAAACCAAGAGGCTGTCTCAAAAAATTGAGGCAGCCTCTTTTCACTCAAACCAACCATAATAACTGATAAGAATCAGTATGGGAAAAGATCTTCCGGAGTAAGTCTGATCACTTCACCGAAATCACGCTCCAGCGCTTCAAAATCAACCACTTGCTCATTGCCGAGGACCACATAGGTTCTTGGGCGATCTTTAATGAAGCGATGATTGAATGTCTCAAGATCTTCCAGCGTCAGAAAAGGAGTTTCCTCGAATATTTTTTTGCGGACATCGTAATCCCGGTCAAAATCTCTGGCGGTCAAATAATTGCTGACAATACTTCCTCCCCTGTTGATGCGTTCAGTCCGTATATCAGAAATGATACGTTCCCTGGCCAGTTCAAAGGCGGTAGTGGAAAGCGGTAAATCGTCAAAGAGTTCATTGAACGCATGAAATGACTCACCCACCTTGTCGTTCTGCGTGGCAATCACACTGGTATTCATATATTGTGCATCAGGCCTGGAAGGGTTGGAAAACCGTGCATGCGCCATATAGGCCAGGCCCCTTCTCTCCCGCATTTCCTGAAACACAATCGAATTCATTCCCCCGGAAAAATAGCGGTTATACAGGTTGACAACCGGCACCATTTCGTGGTCATATTGCTCACTTCTGGACACCGTATTCAGGTGACTCTGGTTGGCATCATAGTGGGCGAAATACACCTTTTCCTCTTTAATATCACGTGGTTCGTAATATACAGGGTCGGGAGCAGGCTTTAATGAATCCGCTGTTTCGTGATATATCTGAAGCATACGTATCACCTCCTGCATCGGATGCGGGCCGGCGTATATCACCCGGTGATCATATTTATATAGCCCATGCAAAAGGGTTACAAGCTCTTCCGCCTGCATGTCATCCAGTTCCTCATTGGCCATTACATTGGTCGTAGGGTTATGCGGGCCATATGTGGCATAATTCTCCAGTGCCCTTTGTATTGCGTCCCGGCTGGTGTGACTGTTTCTCCGGCTTCGTTTTACACTGGAAACATGGTTATCCAATACCTCGTCATCCACATTCACGTTCCAGATAAATTCATGAAGCAAACCCATGGATTCCTCCAGATTATCTTTCAGGCCACGCAAAGAAATCCTTGTTTCATTGCCCGAGCCCCGGATGCTGTAAGTAGAAGCAAGAATGTAAAATTCATTGCTGATCTCATCTGCACCTTTATCTTTTGTCCCTGACAAAGTAAAGTACCTGCCGAAATGGGTCATTGCCGGTTCATGATTGCTTCCCTTATCCCAGCTGAAAGTCAATTGAAAGTCTGCATCTGAATCATCATACACATACAAAAGCTCCGCGCCATTGGGCAGATACACCCGTGTGAGATCCCGGTCATAATCCAGGAAAACCGGTTCAATCGGCTCCACCTCTGCTTGCTGCATTTCCTTCAGCAGGGGAGAACGGGAATCCCGGTCCATGTGAATTGGAGTAATCGGTGGTTTTGCTACCAGATCCACATCCAGCTCATCGACCTGCCGCTTATAAACTACTGCGTACGCATCGGTACATAAATGTTCGTTGGCAAACGCCACGATATCTTCCTTGGTGATGGCCTCAAGTTTATCAAGATAGCGTATGGTATTTTCATATGGGATTTCCTGCATAAAAGCCATCGCCAGGTCGCGGGCCCTCGAACTGATGCTTGAATAGCGCCGTGTCTGCGTTCGCCGGATATTGTTGATGGCAGCCTCCATCATCCAGTCCGGCCAATCACCGCTTTTCAGTACCTCAACCTGCTCAAGCAAGAGCTCCTTCACTTCTTCCAGGCTTTGATCATCCTTCGGGCGACCAAACATTTCCAGTCGCGAATAGTCTGCCATTTTGGTGGTTGTTGCTGAAGTACCCCCGGCCTTCATGGGAAGGTTGATATGCTGATCCACCAGGCCGGCCCTTCCGTTCCCCAGTATGTTGCTGATCATATCCAGGTAAGGCATCTGGTCAGAGGCCGCCCCTTCAAACCGCCACGCCAGTTGCAAAAATTCTGACTGACGCCCCTCCACCTCCTTGATGACAGGTTCATTGATTGGAGGTGTTTCCGGATAAGAAAATTCCGGAACCGGAGATGGTTCCATGTGACCGAAATGCTCTTCCACAATCATGATGGCCTCATCAGGATCAAAATCACCGGCAAGAACAACCGCCATATTATTGGGGACATAATATTCTTCAAAGAACTGCTTAATATTGACAATGGAAGGGTTTCGCAGATGCTCCGGTTCTCCCAGTGTGGTCTGGTAGGCATAAGGATGATTCGGATAAAGTGCCTCATTCAGTGCCTGAAAGGTCATCCGCCGGTCACTGGTAAGAGACATATTCAACTCCTCGTAAACCGTTTCAAGTTCAGTGTGGAACAAGCGGATCACAGGATCCGTAAAGCGCTTCCCCTGTATTTTGGCCCAATGCTCAAGCCTGTTGGAAGGAATGTTTTCCACATAAAAAGTATAATCACTGGATGTGGCCGCATTGGTGCCCCTGGATCCGATGGCAGTCATCAGCCTGTCGTATTCGTTGGGGATGGCGTAAGTGGAAGCAACATATGAAATACTGTCAATTTTCTCATAAATCGCTGCCCTTTTTTCTGCATCGGTTTCCTGGCGATAGTCCTCAAACAGTGCCTCGATCTTATCCAGCAAGGGCTTTTCCTTTTCCCAGTCCGTGGTTCCGAATGTAGAGGTTCCCTTAAACATCAGGTGGTCAAAATAGTGGGCCAAGCCGGTGGTCTCTGCAGGATCATGTTTGCTGCCGACACGAATGGCAACATAAGCCTGAATTCTGGGCTCGGCATCTGTGGGAGACATATACACCTTCAGGCCGTTGTCCAGGGTATAGATCCGGGTATCAAGCGGATCATCTTCAAAGCTTTTATACTCAAAGACAGCCTGGCCGGTGAGGACAGCAGGGAAGCTTAGTAGAAGAAATAGAAAGATAGCGTAAACTTTTTGTTCTTTTTTCCGGTAATCCATAACGAACTATTTAAAGTAAAACTTAACGGACGCATGCATAAACTTACCAGTATTTTTTTTCTCAGGCAATGGTTTCCGAAGCTTATCCATTTGAAAATCAAAAATAAGCATAATCTGCCGGTAACATCTACAAACGGGTGTTAATTGTTCGTTAAACCATCATTATCTGCAAAAATGCACCATGGTGGCAAGTAAAGTGGTGGCTACCGCTTTAGTATCTTCCTTACCTCACGTACGCCCGACTGCCCTTCAATGATCATCAAATACACAGAGGCAGGAAGGTGGTCTGTACGGATAACGATTTGCGCTGAGGGTTCCGGGTGCATCTGTTTTACCACCTGCCCGTAAAGATCGGTGATGGTAATGCTTTTCACGTTTGAAGCTTCCTCAATCTGAAGGAAATCCCGAAAAGGATTTGGAAACACCCTCAGCTTGCTTAATTCAGGATGTCTTGTCGGAGTGGATGGTTCAAACAAAGCTGTCAGCGTGACATCCATGGCAGGCATTACATACACCATGGAAGCTTCCTCACCAATCAATTCCCCATCCTGATCCTGCCATCTTTTGAAAGACTCCGAAGCATCTTTGTCAACACCCAATTGAACATAATTTCCCTCTTCATACTGCCCCGCCCCTTTCAGGGGAACCTCATTTGCCGGTTCAGCCTCAAGGGCCAATACATAACCAGGTTGGTCTGATACGCCCCCATCGGTTATGGTCCACCCGTGATTGTCAATGATAGACTCCCTTGCTTTTTCAGCTTTCCCGGCGGAAAAGCGGCTATCGCCCCCGTGAAAATCAACCTGCCCTCTGAGCGCCTTCCCCGCCCATCCAATCAATAATCCGTTATAATTTGCCGTTGTCAGGGTTACACCCTGAAACATATTATCCATATTTACCACACTGCTGACATCCCAGTCACCCAGATCCTGATCAAACATGATTGCAGCCTGAAACATGGCCGACATATTGGTAAGATTGCTTACGTCCCACCGACTGATATCCTGGTTGAATGAGGAAGCTCCCTGAAACATGGCCCGCATCTCGAGTACATCCCCTGTATCCCAATCCCCAATATCCTGGTTAAAGCTTGAAGCCATTGTAAACATGTTTCGCATATTTCTTACCCTGCTCACATCCCAACCTCCAATATCCTGGTTAAACGCGGAAGCACCCCTGAACATTTGATCCATAAAAATTACCCGGCTTACATCCCAGCCTCCAATATCCTGGTTAAAGGATGTGGCATCACGGAACATATGTATCATATTGGTTACCCGGCTTACATCCCATTCCCCAATATGTTGATTAAAAGATGAAGCCCCCATAAACATATAACTGGTATGGGTTACACCTTCAGGAAGCTGAGGAGGAACCTCGAAGATTTGAAGCCCCGTTAAAGGCACCACGAAGGTTGGTAAGCCCAAGGTCACCAAAGCTGATGGCACGGATCAGCTTCTCTGCATTATCATACCCCCTCCAGGCCGTCTCTGCAAAACCCTCTAAACGACCGCCAATTCTTACTTCATAAACTCCCTCTTCATCATAAGTGTGGTTTATGTACCCGGCCGTTGTTACCTGTTCAATGCTGCCATCTCCCCAGTCAATGGTAACACTTACGGTACCGGTTAAAGGTAAAGTAACGGTTTTCCCACTGCCAAGTTCGGTGTCGAATACCAGAATCATCTCATCAGACGGTTCATACGCATCAAAATGCGCAAACAAACTGACATTGTCAGTTGGCATCGTCAGGGAATATGATTGTTCCTCCCCGAGGATCTCTCCATCATCAGACTTCCAGTGAACAAAATAATACCCCGGTGCCGGAACTGCTTTTACCTCGACCTCACTTTCGGCCTGAAACAACCCGGCTCCTTCAACAAAGCCGGCTCCTTCCGGAATCACCCTGGCTTGCAACACAAAAGGGGGATAGCTATATGGACCCGGGTGCCCCTGCCACTGCAAGTAGGGATAAGAGTTCCCTTCATCAATGGCCCATGTGCTTGTAAAATCCCATCCCTCGAATGAGGAAGCTTTCATCATTTTTTCTGAGGTTTTCGGGGTACCACCTGCAGAAAAATCAAGACCACTGGTAATCGTATTCCAGTAGCTGCCTGTGATATCAGTTTCTGCTTCCTCTCTCTCTGCAATCAGGCCTCCCTTTGATTCCTGAGAGGCCTTCACATTTCCTGCCGCAAAGCAGTGAGATACTTTACCAGAGGATATTCTGCCGATCAATCCGCCAACGCTATTTCCCCCGGTCACTGCTCCGACGGCGTAAGAATCATTCATTGAACTTTGGTTGGTCATTTGACCAGCCAGTCCTCCAACAACATGGCGTCCGGATACATCTCCTTTTGCAAAGCTTTTGTTGATGAGGCTTCCTTCCACAAGTCCGGCTATACCTCCCGCATACTGGGGCCCGTCATGGTTCAGGGTGACACTTGAAGAAGAAAGCAATACGGTTGAATTATTCTTAAGCACACCGACCAATCCTCCGTGTCCGCTTCCTTCGCCCGACAACTTACCCTCGACATGGCTGTCATTTATCAACCCGTTTTTGCCCAAAACCCCAACCAGCACTGCCGATTGTGCGCCTCCAAAAACACTGGCTTCTTGAATACTGACATTTTCAAGTTTTGCTCCGAAGGCAACACCAAAAAGTCCGAGCCCTGCCTTACCAGCTTGTGAAATTTTCAGTTGATTGATGGTGTGGTTCCCCCCATCAAAGTGCCCATGGAATGCTTCCTCTGAGTTCCCAATGGGCTGCCAGCCCCCTGACCTGTCCCAGGGTGCCTGACCCAGGCAAATATCCGCCACCTGTAAAAAAAACTGACCGCTGTTTTTTGCACCGGTGTATTTCCGGACATTATGCAACTGAGTTGCATCTTCGATCCTCCAGGGATTTTCTTCTGATCCATCCCCTCCTGCAAATGGGCTGGTTTCGCAAATGGCAGTTATTCCGATATCGTCCACGTTCCAGTAATAGGCCCACTCACCCTGGAAGTTCCACCTGAAACGGACCTGGGATTCCCCTGCCAATTCCGGGATTTTTTTTCGGAAAAAAGAGGGGTTTGGGGTGGTTTCCATCCACTCTTCTAAGAGTTCCCAGGTCGATCCATCGTCAATGGAATAATAAAGTGAAGCTACAGACAAATCTTCATATTGACGGAAAAAGTGAGAAAAGGAAAGGGTCACATGTGTGTGACCTGAAAAATCAATTAATGGAGTAACCAGGTCTGTGTTTTGTTTATTGCCGGGGCCAAATAAATCACTGTTAACATAAGCATAATAACCAGTGGTTCCTTCCAACCCCCGGTCATGCCCCCCGAATTTCCAAACCTGACCGTTTCCCTCATGGTCAGTAATATCCCAGCAAACCGGCGGTTGAATCGATTCGTCAAAGTCTTCGGTGAAAGGGAACTGAGCCACCCGGTCACATGCTGTCATCACATGGGCCCTTCTTCCCATGGAGTATCGCCCTGACTCATCCACGGCAAAAATCTGATAGTAATAGTTGGTTGCCTCCTTCAAACCGGAATGAATAAAACCGTTTTCAGATCCGCTGTAAAGGACAATCCCCCCCCCCGGGATCGAATCTCCGGGTCCATAATTGGCCCCCGGTTCCGGGACACCGAAGTCATTATCGGGGCTCCAGGCCAGCATAACTTCATCCTGGTCTGAGTTGGGCTGCCATTGAAGATTTACCGCATCAACTCCCAGGGCTTCAGCCAGCAGGGTTTGGGGATTGGGCACCCCATCAAGTGGCATATTACCGGAAATGATCAGGGAAAAATGCTGCTTGCCATCGCTGAGGGCATCTTTATGGTTGATCTTAAGCGTAAAAATTTCATTTTCGCCCGGTGATTCAATATGAATCATTTCAACATTGTCACGATAATTATCTCCGGTAGAAGCGGCCTTTTCAGGTTGTGAAGGGTCAAGCACATAAGGTTTATAAACAGAATCATGCTCGCAAATGATACGCATATCCAGGTCATTGACCAACATCAGGTCTTCAGGATTCAGAATGGGAGGATCTACCGGTGTACCAGGCTTATCCGTCCAGACAATGGTTGCCCTGAGAGGTTCCTCTCCGGTTGCCTTCACCTGTATGCTGACTTCTTCACCATCTTCCAGGATTTTTTCATGGATGTGCAAAGATCCGTGGGCATGATTGTTGCGCATGATATTTGCTGCAGCGTGAACATCCAGCATTCCCCAACCATAACGATAATCAGGGCCGGGTGCTCCCCCGATATGATCATTTGCACTATGAAGCAACAATGCTTTTATGGTGGAAGCCTTGATTACCTCGCCAGGAAAAAGCTTTTCCTGATACTCAAGCAACAGCCCCACAGAGCCACTGACCATTGGCCCTGACATTGAAGTACCGCTATAGGTTGCATAAGCATCATCTGCAGCAGCCAACGAAGAGAACACATATCGTCCTTTGGCCACAAGGTCAGGCTTGATTCTTCCGTCATCGGTAGGACCCCAGGCACTGAAATGCGTCATTTCTCCATTGGGGTATACCGCTCCGACACTGATGATATTTTTTGCCAATGCGGCATGAGACAGTGAGGTATAGCCATCATCTCCTCCGTCAATTTCCCGGACTGCCTCGCTGGTCACCCAGTTGCCATCAATATTTACGTAATGTGTGGTTCCTGGCTCAGGCCCGCGCCCCCTTTCGTTTCCCGCTGATTTAACAATCAGGTAGTGGGGAGCATGGTAAGCAATCTCATCCCACTCCATGGCATGATCATCATAGAAACCAAAAAAATAATCCTCAGTTTCACTGACATTGGGGTCTCCATGCCAGTACCATTGATTCATACTGTTATTAAACTGCCAACCGGTGGCATACCCATAAGAGTGCTGGGAAACCTGGAGTCCTTCGGCTGCCGCTGCAGCCATCTGAGCATTGTCATCATTCCAGTCATAGGCATCCAGATGGGCTTTCCAGGACATACCGCGGGCTGCGGCATTCACACCCCCTGCCATCATTATACCCGCCACATGGGTTGCATGACTGCTGAATGCAGTAGCATTGTCGCGCTGAACCACGCGACTCCCTGCTTCAGTCATAAATTCCTGATGAGTATTCCGCACCTTGCCCCCGTCCCAGATACCAAGCGTTTGCCCTGCACCTGAGAGATTAAATCCCCCACCTCCTCCCGGGTAAAGCTTGTCTGCGTTTATACTGGACGCACCCTCAGCATTGTGGGTGACATAATACATCGGCCGCCCATCCCTGATTCGCATCAATTCCATCACCCTGCCATCTTCCAGCTCTTTTCGAACAATTAAACCAAGGGAATCGGCCACACGCATGGCATAAGCACGTTCGGCCTTAAAACGTTCACTGTGGGTTGCTGAGAGCTTAAGCAGGTTCTCCTGCTGCTGCTTTGTCTGGGCATACATGGGTTCAGTAAGGGCAGTAAGGGCAGCAAGGGCAACAAGGAGAAAAAAGGAACCCTTACTCAACAGTCGGGGAAGAAGCATACAATATATTTAAGAAAAACTTAACGAAATATCACCTTGTGGGTTACAACGATTTTCCTTATTTTGCAAGGGTATTTTGGGTGTCATATCTTTTTGACAATCAAAAATAAGAATATTTTAACGGCCATGCCATCAGGCAGCTGTTAATTGTTCGTTAAACCATCTTTTTCATTATTCTTTCAGTTTTGTGAGCAAGAAACAGTTCATATTGATCATTGTCTTTTCCGCAATTGTTTTGGGGGGGCTGGGTATTTCACAGATTCGCTGGATCTCCAATGCGCTTGACCTGTCTGAAGAACAATTTGATCATCGTGTCACCCTTGCATTGAACGAAGTGGTTGATATCCTTGCCACCTCCACCGAATCATACAGGGGTTGTACCAATACGGACTGTGAGCATTACGATCCTGAAGTAAGCCACCTTGAACACGTCATCAATTACCAGTTTCTTGATATTACCATCCAGGGTGTTTTCAGCAATTACGACCTGCCGGAGAATTATCAGTACAGTCTGATCAACATCAGTGAAGATGAAGAGGTTCATCAGGGGATTTACAGCAACAAAACTTCTCTCAAACCCCATACAGATTGCGATTCCTGGGAAGCAGAAAATTATCAGCTTGGGGTATATTTTCCGCAAAAGCAACATCACCTGCTCCTCGAAATGTGGTTTTGGCTCGCCTTATCGGCATTGTTGCTTATCGCTGTAGCCTGGCTGCTATATTTCGTGATCTTCAGGTTCATGCAGCAAAAAAAGGTGGCGGATATCAAAAATGATTTCATCAACAATATGACCCATGAATTCAAGACCCCATTGTCCACCATTTCACTTGCTTCAGAAGTACTGCTTAAGTCAGACCCAAAAGCAGCCCAGGAAAGGTTCCGGCATTACTCCCGGATTATTCAGGATGAAAACAACCGGATGAAAACCCAGGTCGAATACATTCTTAAGATGGCGTTGCTGCAAAAAAACGGGGTTAAACTAAAATTGTCCTATAAAAACATTCACAATCTTATCAATGACGCCATTGATACCTTATGCCTGGAACAGTTCGAAAAGAAAATTAACATTCACTACCGCTACCAGGCCGGAGATCCCATGGTTTTTGTGGATGAAATGCACTTTTATAATATCGTGACCAATCTGATCAGCAATGCAGCCAAATACTCCAAAGACAGTGTTGACATTACCATCAGCACGAAAAATGCGAACAACGGGGTAATCCTCTCTTTTGCTGACAATGGCATTGGCATTCGCAAAGCCGAAGTTCCGCATATTTTTGATAAATTTTACCGGGTTCCCACGGGGAGCCTGCATAACGCCAAAGGATTCGGACTCGGTCTGTATTATGTCAAAGAAATGGTAAATGCACACAACGGGAGCATTGAGGTGGAAAGCGAACCGCACAAAGGAACGACATTCAGCATCTATTTCCCGTCTTTTGAGAAGAATTAATTTGTTATTCTTTGGTTTTCATGAAAAAAGTTAAAGGAAGAATCCTGCTGGTAGAAGATGATCGCAACCTTGGTTATATTGTGAAGGACTTTCTGGAAATGTCCGGTTATGAAGTGGTACACCATGAAGATGGCAACAGCGGGCTGGAGGCCTTCAAAAACGACAATTTTGATCTCTGCCTGCTGGACATCATGCTTCCCAATAAGGACGGGTTTAGGTTATCGGACGATATCCGCAAGCTGGACAGCCTTGTGCCTGTCATTTTTATCACTGCCAGGACCATGACAGAAGATAAACTCAAAGGATTTAAGCACGGTGCAGATGATTATATCACCAAACCTTTCAGCACAGAGGAACTTGTACTTCGGATTGAGGCCATCCTCAAGAGAATTGACATTGCGGGGATTGATAGTGATCATAACGTGTTTCCACTCGGTAAATATGTCTTCGATTACTCACAGAAAAAACTAATTCTTGGAGAGCAGGAAACAACACTTACCAATAAACAGGCCGAATTGCTGCGCCTGCTTTATCTAAACAGAAACAAATTGCTGAAGCGCGAAACAGCCCTTAAAACCATCTGGGGAGAGGATGATTATTTTATGGGAAGAAGCATGGATGTGCACATTGCCAAGTTGCGCAAACTGCTAAGGGAAGACCCCGGGATCAGTATTGTCAACATTCATGGAGCCGGATTCAGGTTAGAGGTCGATGTGTAAAGCATCCTTTTGGATAAGTCCGGATATCAGAAAAGGAACCCAAGGGAAAGACGCATGTTTAAATTATGCCCCTGATCCAAATCCTCAAGATCGGGAAATATCATATAACTGCCTTCAATATTCATGAAGACAGTAGAAAAGCGGTCGATGGGAAAACGTTTGGTAGAAATGTCGAACCCAAGCTTTATCAAATAACAGTTTTCGCTGAAGTACCGGAAGTCCAGCTCCGGAATGGCATCAATGTAGTTGGGGAAAGGAATAAATACCGCATCGGAATCAATCACGAAGCGCCCGCCAATGGCAATATGCGGATCGATATTATACCCATTAAGCCTGAAAAAATGTTGATATTCAAGTTTTGAAGTCAGGCTCGTGGCGTTATAGAAACCATAATTTTGCACCGGATAGTGGGTGGCCTCATAAAGGCGGGCATTCGCTGAAGCTTTGATTTGATATTGAAGCGGCCTGCTGCTTCCTTTCTTCATAAAATGATAATCTACCCCGGCAGCATAGTCGTTCACAATATGCTTGCCTTCAATCCAGCGGATCGTCCGGATAATGGTATAAAATACCCCATCAACCGGTTGAGAATGGGTTTGTTGCCTGACTTCTGTGGCATTGGTAATCTCTGCAGAAGCATTTAAACCTATGTGGTGAATACTACCCTGTCTCTCCCATAGCAGGCTTCCCTGGTATGCCAGCCGGTCATAGTCTGTAATTCCGTTAATCAGACGGTATGAACTCCCCACAAGCGCTTCAGTATTCAGATGCCCATAATCAAATGAATGAAGCACGGCAAAACCCCCTACCGAATGGCTGAGCTGCAGCCCGCCGCGGTATCCGCTACCCTCATACCTTACTGTTTCGGTTCCGGTAAAATTTCCACTGGCACTGTAATGCCCCATGCCCATGTGGTAAAACAAAGTGTGCCTTTCGTCCAGCTCCGCCCTGACGTTAACCATATTGGTTTCAACCGTATACCCACCACTCAAACCAATGGAAAAGTTATCATGGTTGTACACCAGCCCCGGCGTGAATTTGGCCCGGGCAATGGTGCTGCGGTTTCTTAAATCCTGCATCTTAGCACCTATGGCGGATTCATAGTTCATACGGATCCCGGTAAATAAGCGTCCGTCCAGCATCGGATAGGCCATTTCAGCTAAAAAGAAATAGCCCTCCTGCCGCTGTTTGCCCCCTATGGTATCTCCCAGGGTATACAAATTGCGATTGTGGCGGAAATCCATCACCCCATTATACATCAAGTCTTTGTATTGCTGATTCTGATAACCGAAAATCCCGTTGACTTTCACATTTCCGACCTGCTGCTTGCTTTGGGTCTGGAAAAACAGTGATCGGGTTTCACCTGGATCCATGGCCCTCCTGAGAGGTTCATCCTCAAAAGCCAGGGCTGAAGTTGCCCGGGAAATCCTTTCTTCAGGCTCAAAAAACAATTGCCCGGCCGGGTTCTCCGTCAGACTCCATTGATTCATCAGCACCGGGTGCGAGTAAAGCATCATCTTTTTCTCCACAGACAAGGAATCTTCAAAAAAAGAAGCTATAAATGTGTTTGACCCGAACCCTTGCAGGGATAATAAAAACAAGGCAAAAAGAATGCAGGACCTAATCATTTGTCTTAAAAATAACCTTGTGAATATTGGACGCTACATCAATTGAAGATGGACGGGTGCCCAAACCCGTCCATCTTTTGTGATTTGATCAATCGAAACTGATGCGATCAGTCAACCACATCGGGCACATGCCCCGGATTGGGGACCACGCCACCAATCCAATCTTCGGAGGAATTGTTGGTGTTCCTCAAAAATACACTGCCGTCAATGACCTTCTCCACCTTACGACGGACACTATGGCCTCTTCCCTCGGGATTCCAGACAAATCCGGCATCCACCGAAACAGGCAACTGTTTATTGCGGCGGTCTTCTTCCGGACGTACAATATCCACGGCATCCACCACCCAGTCGGCATCCACCATCAACATATTAAAACCACTTCCGGTAGTTGGATTTTGCATAAAATTGTCGGGGTCCTCAACAAAAGCTTCCCAGTCAAGTCCCGTCGGCAAACGCCAGGTAATCAAGGCCCGGCCATTCACATCCATGGTCCAGTTATTCATGGCCGGAGAGGTGGTATAGATCTCAATCATGTTCGGCACGTTAATATTGTCCGGGGTACCCCGATCATGATCGACAAAAGCCTCAAAATCAGCGTTGGAAAGGTCCACAGGTGAGTCCGGGTTGAGGGTGTCTGCCTGGTGATTCATCGCCACATTGGCCAAAACAATTGCCTCCCGGGGCTCCACCGGATAGTCCTCACCACTGCCGGGGAACATCCACGACTGGAAGATAATCGGAATCCTTTCCAGCATATTGCCTTCCCCGTCAACCCACTGCGATGGGTTGATTGCATTCTGCGCGTGAATTCCAATACACAAACCATCAATGTAGATAACCTCATCGCTGTTGTTATAAATTTCCACAAAAATGTCGTTGTTGTAATTGGTGCCTTCGGGGGTTGTGGAACCTGCAAAGAAAACTTCACTGATTACCAGTCCTCCTCCTTTTGCAACAGCCAAAAGCTGCACCTCAAAATGAGCGAGGTCAGTTTCCACCGACTGATTTTCAATGATCCCATTAAACGCAAAATCATCGGTCTCAAAGTTCGAAACAATGTTGTAGTTACCACCTTCAACGGCAAAGCTTGCAATACCCTGGGCGTCTGTTTCTGCCTGGGAATCAATACCGGTAATCATATTGGACATGGTTACAGGAATCCCGGCACGGGTATCGTAATCATATCCATCGGGGTAAATCACCTCTACCGTCACATCGTAGAGCGTAGCACCATCATCGTCGCATCCAAGGAAAGCGACAGCGCCAATTGCCATTAAGCAAATCATTAATAATTTTTTCATAATACTTCTTGTTTTGGTTAGTGAAAAATGGATGATAATGGTTAAATCCTTATGGTTAATTCTCCGCTGAAATAAAGACTCTGGTTTCTCCTGGTATAATTGTCAACCCTTCCCCCAATTCGTTGCAAGGGTCGGTAGTAAGTCACATTATTCACATTAAAGGAAATGGTGGCGGCCCTGGACAACTCCTTGGTCAACCGCATATTTACCTGAAATGCAGGCTTATACCTCATGGGAACAAAGTGGTAATTGTTGCTGTGAAACCTTACCAGGTCTGCATAGGGCCTTATGTCAGCATACTCTGGACGCCACGGCTTGATATTGCCGCTCAGATCCATCACAGCAATCGGGTGATAGTATTTTCGCTGACTAACGTCGCCATACACATCATCTGTTGGCTCCAGGGTGTAGACAATGGGGTTTCCATCCGCATCCTCGTGGGTGTTCTGTACCCTCTCAACCCAGATGGCCTGAAGGTTTAGTGACACGACCATTGCAAGAGGCTGTATCTGAGTTACTGTTCTTAAATTGCTGACAAAACGCTGGTTAATACGACCCCCATGTCCGGCAGGATAAAGCCCGACTACCTGGTCGGAGACACTGGTTACTGTGGAAAAGTAGTCTTTTGTGGATCTGCGATGCTGGTGCATATATGCCCCACTCAAAAGAAAACTGGTGTAAAGAGATTCAACCCGGCCAAAATCAAGCTCAAATTCCAGCCCGTACTTGGTCATTTCTTCCGTATTGTCCGGGTATGAATAAGACCGGAGCAGGGTATCCGGATGTGAAGGCACAATGACCGTCTCTCCCGTTTCGGGATTCTGGTAGGTGACCCCAACTCCAGGGACGAACTCAGGGCGCGCATTGGGAATAGTCAATCGTTCATACCGGTTAAAAACCGCCGGATAATAATTCCTGTGTAAGCCAAATCCATCTGTTTGTTTTTCATAGTAACCCGTCAGCTGCACGTCCACACGTCCCACTTTGATATCCAGTCCTGCTTCATATTTTTTGTTTTGTGCCGGACGCAGATCATAGTTTCGGGTATCTTCAATGACGATGGTATTGACAACTGCAAGAGCATGGGGCGGATCATAATAATTAAAGCTGAGAAAATCCCGGTAGGACTTGTCAGGATACAAATGTGAAATGGTAGGCGTCATGGACAATATGCCAAATCCCAATCTGAATCCAAGGTCACTGACAAGCTGCTCCCGGTTTCGTAGGATGCGATACCTTGCGTTGAAACGGGGATCCAGCGTGGTAAGATCCTCCGAAGAAGAAAATGGCCCGTCTGGCTGAATGTTGTTAAACCTTACACCGGCATGTAATTCGAACTCTGTGCCTCCCAATGGCAGTGTTAGTTCTTCGGCAATATATAAGGCCAGGCGATTCAAGGCAGGAATGTCATAAAAAGGACGGGGACGAATACCGGCAGAACTGGTGGGATCCGGGGGCCTGGTACGGTCAAAGATGCTGCCCTGCCCCTCATTGCCGCTTAACCGGTAATCAACCCCTGCACGGACTGTATGTTCAGTGGGTCCGATTTCAAATGTCCGGGTACCGGAAAGGCTGGCATTCAAATAATAAGGTCTGCCGTCTATGGTCACATCAGAATAATACCTGGGATTCAGAAAAAGGGCCTCAAACTCACCTGGTTCTGTGTTGACCGCCAGGGTACTTACCCCGGAAAAGGAGCGGAACCTTATTTCCTGATTTTTCTGCCGCTGGATACTACCTGAAAGGTTCAGGTTTAAGTTGGTAAGAACTGCAGAATTCAGCGCCCACCTTCCCGACATGGTCATATTTAAACTTCTGTCGTGGGAAAGAAAGGATTCTTCACGAAGATGATCCGGATCGTGGCCGCTCAGGCTGCGGCTGTCTGAATACCGGGTGGAAAAAGAAAAGGTAAGCGGCTTGCTTTGCTGAAAAAAAACATTGTTGTATGAAAGGTTTCCGTTGATGCGGTTATAGGATCGATACGGGGTGCGGATATCGGTATGGTTTTGCAAAAAGTCCGCATTGATGTTGAGGGTTCCCCCCACAAAACCAGTCAGGTTAAAACCTTTTCCGATAGAGGCCTGCTTGATATTCGGATCTGCCTTAACCCGTGTAGTCAAAGGGGTACTGCCCCTGATGGTATTGATACGAACCACCCCGGTCAGGACATCCCCTTCTTCCACCCCCGGAATCCCCTGCACGACTTCGATTGATTCGATATTGTCTACAGAAAACTGCCGCATATCGACACCCTGCATCGCGGTTGACTGAAAAGACCCGGTTCCGGTAGCTGTACTAAGCATCTGCATATTCGCAATATTGGAAGCCGGTGCCCCATCTACTACAAGTCCGGTACCCAAACTGGCCATCGGCCTTTGGGTTGAAGGCCCGGCTGCCCCAACTATCTCCCTGATCCCAAGTTGACTGACGCCGGAGAGATCGGGGTTCATTGCGAGCTGACCGGGCAATAGCTGCATCAGCTCAGTCACATCCGATGCCTGAAGATGTTCAATGGCAGACCTTCCGATCACCGATGAGGTGGCAATTCCCGAGCCCCGCCTTGCCACAACCTCCACCTCACCAAGCGCAAGTGAAGTTGGGGTCAGTCCAATATCCAGGGTGGTTTCCTCGGTAACATCCACCTCAGTTTTTTTGGTATTGTAACCCAAACACCTTGCCAATACCACGTGTTTTCCGGCTGGTACGTTCTTGAGAACAAAATTACCCTCCAGACTGGTTACTGTCCATAAATTCAACTCCTCAATACCGACAGCGACCATCGGCATGGGTTGATCATTCTCGGTATCCGTTACCTTGCCACTTACAGAAAACCTTTGTTGCTGCGAAAAAGCGGTTAATGCAACTAAACAATTGAGCAACAAAAGAAAAATTAACTTTCTCAACACTTTAAAAGAATTATTGGGCAGTGAGCAATATTGTCATTGTTGGTAGCATAGTCCCTGTATCAAAAATACATCTTTTTTCCCACTTAATTAAGGTATTACGGTTGTCGAAGACCTTAATTCCACTTTTACATTTGCTGATCTCAAAAAATGGCAGATGCACGATGTTCTGCCAGAAAAAAGAGCCTGAATCGGCTTAACTAAAATACCAGTCGCCCGCCTAATAGTCAAGCCTGAACCTACAGATTAACAATAAATTAACAGCCCCACTACTCATAAAATTTGTTTGGGAAAACCTGGGTAGCAATAAACCCAAAAATTCCGGTAAACAAGATGATCAACAGATCGGGCAGCTGATGTTTTAGAGGTAGTTGCCTCCATTTTGACAAAACCAATGCCACTCCCCCCAATACAATGTGCAACAACATGAAAGCTATCCCTTTAGGCTGATACACATCCAGGGTAATGTACCTGCTGTCGGGGTTCAGGAAACTTACCTGAAATGGAAAAATCCAGGAAAAAAGAATATGGTCCCTTCGTTGATGGGGCGGTTCCCATGACTTGTGAAACGTATCAACCAAATCATAATCATTGCAAACCACAAACACTTTTACCTGATCTTCCCCTATTACACCAATGGTTTTATGTAATAAGTCTGTCCGCACCCTTAACCTGTGTAGCGACCTGTCATATCCCTCAACTGGCAGTTCCTGAAGCCGGTAGTCATCCTGCATCAACAAGAACACCCTGTTGTCGTCAGTAAAAAGGTATGCAAAGAACTCCCTGGTAGCCAAATCCACACATTCAATGTGTATAACATCCATATCTTCCGGGATATCAATCCTGGCCACATAAGGGGCACCCCTGACCATTTTCAGGTGATAGATATCTCCCCTGTTGTCTTTGATGAAATAACCGTCGTCCACATTTTTCCTATCGGTAGGCAAGCCGGCAATCAATCTGGCGGGGAATGAAAAACCACCCTCTTCAAGCGCCTGCTGAAACAATGCACTTTTTTCCTTGTCCACTTTATTGGTTGCCGCATCAATAAACTCAATCCGGTCATGCAGCCTGAAAAAATCTTCAGGGAGTTCCAGGTCAACGCGCCCGCTCTCAGACTCCAGCAGAGGCCACAATACCGGCCGTGGCTGACTCATGTCTACAGGACGTATGGTGAAGTTTGCAGAGTGTTTGCTTAACATTGCATGGTCCATATAAACCCCATGAAGTGTATCAGGCATATCCCCTGATGTCAGGCGTTGACGAAAAAATAAAACAGGCAGCAGTTGTTCAAATTCATCCCGCGTGTATTGGTTCCCTTCACTGTCAGCCCGAACCAAAACCCCGTCCACTCGTTTGATCATCATAAAATCGTCCAACACCCTGCTGTATACCACATTGGGAACCGATGAAGCCTCCCTGAAAATGGTCCAGTACAAAGATGGAATTGTAACAGCCGCCGACAAAATGCCAATGGCTACCAATATATATCTGCTTAATTTAACCATGATGCATCTCTCCTTTTCTAAACCTGTATCCGGAAAACAACACCAAAATAACCGTTAGCACGGCTGTCAATGAAAAAAACCACAGCATATTGGAGTATGCCATCGGGACCGCCTGAATGTAAAAACGGGAAACAAATCCGTATGCTATAACCGCATAAAGAACCCGGTAAAGCCAGAGCGGTTCAAGCATAATCAGACCAACAAGCGAATAGGCTGCCAGCCCGCCCAGGAACCATGGCATGATGGTTACCAGTATCATATTGATCACCTCTGATGGAAAAAAGATGGCACTACCAATAAAAAAAACAGCCAGATAAATCAGGAATAAAACAATCAGGGCAGCCAGGCCAAACCCTTGCTGCATTAGCAAGACCTTATTCTCCCTGATGGGGAGATGAAAAGTCAGTTTGATCCTTTGGTTTAATACTTCCGGAAAATACTGTGCAATGGCCAGGCCCAACCCGGCAAACAAGGGAATGTATTTCAGGGAAGCAGCATAGTTCGATCCCTGAATGATTATCCGGTACCAGTAGTCATGTGCATCCATAAAGCGGACCCCATACCTTACATTCAGAAAAATATTCACCAGGGCAAAAACACCCAATAACAAAAAAATCATAAGTGCCCAGCGTATTTTCAACCACTCTTTGTAAAAAATTGCTTTATACATTGCAAAATAAGTTTTCTAAAGGTTAATACTTACCTGTCAGACCAATGAATGCATCTTCAAGGTTCATGTTTATTTCTTCAATGCTTTTAAATGGAATACCTTCTCTGTTAAGATAACCTTCGACCTCTTTCCTTTCAGCATAGGTATAGAAGGAGACTTTGGCACGAATCTGTTCAACGTTAACAGAAAGACCATTTTTAGGGAAAGGAATATCCGGGTTATCAAGAATTATATTGTATTGGCGAAACTTCGTCATAAACTCATCCACTGGTTGTTGTGCAAGGATTCGGTTATAATCCATAATCAGCAGATCATCAATCAACCGTTCCATGTCCTGGATAATATGTGAAGTAACAAACACGGTTTTGTTATTAGCCTTGGCGTACTCCCTCAGGTAATCGATAAACAACCGACGATATCCGGGATCCAGCCCCATTGAAAAGTCATCAAGTACCAACAGCTGGGGATCCTGGGCGAGGATCAGACCCAGCGCCACCTGAGAACGTTGTCCGCAAGACATGCGGGAAATTTTCTGATTGGGGGTAACCTGCAACTTCGACAACAACTCCCAGTAGGGTTCGCTATTCCAACGCTTATAACAACCCGAATAAAATTTCTCAATTTGGTGAACATTCATAAAAGCGTACTGAACATGGCCTTCGATCAGAAATCCGATTTTTTCCTTGGTAGCCGGTGTCAGGTGCTTGGAATCTTCACCATAAATCAGGCACTCTCCTGCATAGGGATGCAGGAATCCATTCATGATGTTGATGGTGGTTGATTTTCCGGCCCCGTTTTTACCAAGCAATCCGAGAATTTTTCCTTCCTCCACTTTAAAGTTTAGGTTTTCGTATACCAACTTTTTTCCGTAGTAGTGGGTGAGGTTGTTACATTCAATAGCATACATATTGTCTACCTGTTTTTAAGTGATACGCGATGTTTGATTAATCGTAAAATTTGTTTGGAAATACCCTGACAGCTATAAAACCAAAAATACCGGTAAGTAACACCAATGCCAGGTCTATACTGTTTTTCCTTAAGCTGCTGTTTCTTCGCTTCAGTAAATATATCAGCAAACCAGCCAATAAAAGGTGGAGCACCAGCCATCCAAACCCATGGGCAAAGGAGAAATACATACCCACATATCTTGAGTCCGGTGCTTCCATTGACACCTCAAAAGGAAACAGCCATGAGAACAATTGATAGTCACTTCTTTTTTGCCTTGGTTCCCAGGTTGTTTCATATGTATCAACCACCTGATAAGCATCATCAATCCGGGTTACCTTTAAAGAGTGGTCACCTATCACACTTATGGTTTTCCCAAACATATCGTGCCTGACACGCAAGCGGTCTGTATGGCGATTAAAGCCCCCGACCGGTAGTTCCTGTAAATAATAGGCACCCTCCAAAAGAATGTATACCTCATTGTCATCTGTATAGAGATAAGCATAAAGCTCTTCAGTCCGCATATCCACGCACTCAATATGAACAATATTCAAGTGGTCAGGAACGCTGATATGCCTGACATAGGGTTTCCCCCTGACCTTTTTAAGGTGAAAAAGGTCACCCGAGTTATCTTTTATGAAATAACCTTCGTCCCGGCTTTTCATTACCGTTGGAATTCCTGCAATCAAACGGGCCGGGAACTGAAAGCCGGCGTCCACCAATGCATCATTAAACCGGATGCTTTTCTCTTTGTCGACCGTATTGGTTTCTGCAACAATAAATTCAATCCGGTTATTTAACCTGAATACATCTTCGGGCAAGGTAAGGTTGACACGCCCACTCTGTGACTCAAGCAAAGGCAAAAGAACAGGTTTTGGGGTGTTGATATTCCTGGGCATAAACGTGTAGGTACTCCGGTGTTTACTGATCGTGGCGTGATCTGCAGGAACTCCGCGAATGCTGTCGGGCATATTTCCGTCTGCGGACAGCTGGCGGAAAAACAAAAGCGGAAGCAGTTCCTCCACTTCATCAGCGGTATAGGAATTTCCTGCCGGATCAAGCCGCTCTGTCCCATCTTCTGCAGACCTTACAATAATAAAATCATCAATAACCTGGCTATACATTACGTTGGGGGTCCGGAACCCCTCCCTGAAAACCGTCCAGAACTGATCCGGCAATACAATTGATAGCACCAAAACCCCGATCAGTACCAAAATGTACCTGCTCGTTTTAACCATAGTAAATCTTTAAAAAATGAATAATTCCTTTTAATTAAGATGACCGGAAACACTGACACCCGGCATTCCGATTTGGTCCAATCTTTCCTGTCTCGGGCATTCCACCCGGTTACACTGTTCACATTGCTTTTCAAGCTGCATAATCTCTTTGAACAGAGAAGCCAGCAAGGTGATCTGTTCCTCAGAACAAACACTCCTGACATGCTGAAAATATTCTACAGTAAGGTTTTTCAGGTTGGTATGCATCGTACCGATACGACGGGTCATCCGATCCAGCTGTACCTCATCAGGTTCCTGACTGGCAAGTTCTTCAAGCAAACTGATATTTGCATCGCACAACAAGTCAAGGGTATAATTGTATCGCCTGAAAGTACGATCGCTTAGCTGCACCACCTCATGGTACTGCTCATCAGTCAGGTCGAGTTGTTCCCTCAAAAACCTCAGGGAGCGGATATCCCTTGCCTGCTCCGTTTCGTCTCCGTCAAAAAAAATTATAAATAGAATGGTGGCAAAGGCTGCTAAATTAACCACCAGCAAAACCAGGTTCAACCATCGAATGAATCGCGCATATCTTGTCATGAGCATAATCTTTTGCAGCTTCAAAAAAAGTTGAAATAATGAAGCTTAATCAGTCAATAAGCCAACCCTTTTCCGCCAAAAACGCATCGGCCTCCTCTCTGGTTTGGAAAACCTCTGTGGGGTCTTTTTCCCACCAGGTATCCCCGTAACCAACAGCCATCGCTGAACAACCCTCAACCTGACCAAGGGTAACAGACTCCATCGCCCGGAGCCGGATCTGCTCCTCAGCTACCACCACAATACGGGCCCTGAGTGAGCGCCCTACAGTGCTGCCATCCGGCAGGGCAAAAACAGCAATTCCATAGCAATACTCGCCACGTTGAACCCAGTCCGGAAAATCTTTGTCATCAGCAAGGTCCGGTTTTGCTTCAGTGACAATCGGGCCCTCATCCATACATCGTATACCTTCGCCTTCATTGGACAAAAGCAACATTTGAAAAGATAACATAAGCGAAACACCTAACACGAAGTTCATTTTTTTTGGGTTTAGATTTATTAATATTTTCTTCAATGCATATTCAGGCAATCAGGTTCCGTTGTAGTAGCAGGTTTCTTCTACTCCTGATGAAAGATTGTGAATCTTCTGAAACTCTTGAATTGACTGACTGCTGCGGCTGATCGAACCTCCGCCATTATTATAACCGGTCCCCAACCATATGCCAAAACCCGCGCTGATCAGCAGAACAGCAGCTATGCCGGCCATCCGGAAATGGTGGCCCAGGCGACTGACAGGGGAAATATTTTCCTGATTAATCTTTGCCAGGATCCTGTCAGCGAAGTCTGCAGGAGCCCGTAAGTTTTCTTCAGGTGGGCTCTGGGGACGATTGAATTCCATGTTTCACGAGGGTTTGATTGCCGATTATCTAACCTGTAATATTAAAGACAATTTAAATGAGGAAAACTTGCGGTTTATTCCAAAAATTCTGAGAACAGATGCCTGTATTTTTTTTTAATATTCTGTTTGGCCCTGAAAATCAATGACTCCACACTTGACACAGAAAGCTGGAGTACAATGGCAATTTCTTTATAGGATAACTGCTCAAAATGGTGCAGGACCAGAGCTTTATGCTGACGGGCAGGCAACCTCCCCAGCACCTCTTTGAATAACCTGACCTTTTCGGTGCGAACCATATCCTGATATGCATTGTTATCGGCAGAGGCCAAACCGGTCATTTCTACGCAGTCTTTTTTATGCAAGAGGTGGTCAATCCGCAAAACCCGGTTAAAAAAACGGTTTTTTTTCTGATAGTTCACAGACTTGTTTAAAGCAATACGGTAAAGCCAATATGACAACTGATCCTGATGCTTAATTGTGGAAATTGAACGATAGGCCTCAATAAACACTTCTTGCGCAATATCTTCAGCATCAGCAGGATTGTGCAGGACACGATAGCAAGTATTCAGGACCAGATCCTGGTATTTAGCGATCATAGCCCTCATGGCAGACTGATCTCCTTTAGTTACCCGGTGCACAATTTCTCGGTCATACATAAAGGAGATACAGAGTTATTGGACAATGGTCATTTCATCCAGCAGGTAATCAGCTCCGGCAAACTGGTCAATGATGAACAGCACATATCTGATATCCACACTGATGGCGCGCTGCAGGCTTTCCGCGTAAGCAATATCAGATGACATTGCTTCCCAGTTGCCGTCGTAAGCCACCCCCACCAACTCTCCCCTGCTGTTTAGCACAGGACTGCCTGAATTACCCCCGGTAATATCCAAATCAGACAGGAAGGATACGGGTAAAACACCATCTGTTCCATACATCCCAAAGTCAGAAACACTGAGCAATTCAATAAGCCTTTCAGGGGTTTCGTAAATACTTCCCTGTTTGGTAACTTTTTCCAGGATCCCCTGATGTGTGGAATGTGGGAGAAACACAACCGCATCACGCGGTTCATATCCCTGAACCGATCCATAAGTAAGTCTCATGGTAAAATTGGCATCCGGATAAAGATGTCGTTCACTGATCATCTCATTTAAAGCCTTATACCACAGCCTTTTACCGGGAAGCAAGTAGGCCTGATTGACTGCGGTGTTGTGCTGTCTTAAAGAAACAGCCCTCTGAAAAACATCATTGGTCAAATGATAGCCGATGTCCTGACTCAAAACCTCCGGATCCGGGTTGGCCAGGAATTTTTCCATACGTTCCCTGTCTGTCAATACAGATCGCTCAAACAAATAATCAGTAAAGTGATCGGTATCTCCCCCGAATTGTTGGTCTATAACCCGAAAAAAACCGGGTTGGTGTTCTTCAGGCAATGTTTCCATTACATATGGCAGCAAAGCAGCAAATACCTTTTGTTCTGTAGGCATATGCACATCATAAAAGTTGTCAAGTGCCCGGTGAAGGTTGGATATATTCCTGTCGATTGCCTGCTGATCAGGCTCCTCTGCGGTCATTTGATTGTATAAGGTTTGTAATCTTCTCCCAAATGGGAAATAGCTTTGACTGCCGATCAGTCCCTCCATAATCAATCGATGGCTGAATGCTTTTTCGCGTCGCTCTTTCATGGCGGATTCAATCATCGGGAGGACCTCACCGTATTGATCAATGCGACCTGGATCTTTCTGCACCCAATTGCGAAATCGATCTTCAAGAGACCGGGCATCTGCAAGCACCCCTAAATTTTTAAGTGCCAGGTTTTGTCCAACGGCATATTTCCAGTAATTGCTGGCATTGAAATAACGGGATGCATACTGAATCCGGATATCATCATCCGCATCCATGGCATCAGCCCAGATATCCAGGTAAATGCCACGAACATCTCCGATGATTTGGTTCACTACTTCCTTTTCCTCTTCTATTTCGTATGAGGTCAGGTACCTGGTGGTACTTCCCGGATAACCGAGTGCCATCACAAAATCATCCTCCTCTATTCCGGAAACAGAAATTGGGAAATAATGAGAAGGTTGATAAGGCACGTTTTTTTCATCATAAAAGGCTTATGGTGAACCATCAGGCTCCATATAGACCCTGAAAAGTGCAAAATCGCCATTGTGATTTGGCCATTCCCAGTTATCCTCATCCCCTCCAAACTGACCGATCGAAGACGGTGGCACCCCGACCATACGCACATCCGAATAATCAGCATAAACAAACAACAAGTACTGCCCTTCTGAACCCATCCTGAACAGTTCCACTGATCCCCTGTAAGGGCCGTCAGCAGAAACTTCGCGCGCAATGGCACTTCTGGCCTGACGAATGGTCCTGTTCCGCTCCTCCTGCGACATTTCATCGTCAACTGCTTTAAAAACCCGATCTGTCACATCTTCAATATGCAGTAAAAATGATACTGACAGATCCGGGACATGAATCTCTTCATCAGGCCCCATGGCCCAAAACCCATCTTTCAGATAATCGTTCCCGACACTGCTCAATGCCTGAAATCGGTCAATGGCACAATGGTGATTGGTCAGCAGTAATCCTTCAGGTGAAATCATTTCCCCTGTACATCCCCCACCAAAAATAGCGACAGCATCCTTCAGACTCGACTCATTGACCGAATAGATTTGTTCCGCGGTAAGTTCAAGGCCCAGTTCCTCCATATCGTCCATAACCATTTCCTCAAGATAGGGCAAAAGCCACATCCCTTCGTCAGCCTGTAAAGTTCCACGGGCTGGCAAAAGCAAAATCAAAAAGGCAATAATCAGGGAGGTTTTCCGGGATGGATTCCGGGAAAGCTGATCGAAAAACCGGCATCTGCCGACCCCCAACATTGAATCAACCATAAAACAAAGCATTTAAAATTTAAAAACTCTACAAATCAATGAAAAAAGTCCATTTCGCCAACAACATATTGTCATAAAAATCACTGTTGGAAAAAT
>PWIY01000164.1 GCA_003560215.1 Bacteroidales bacterium
AAAAGAAAAAAGAGAAGCAGGACAAGCCGGCCGGTGAACCGGTTTATGAAGCCAGGGAGCGGACTGACCGCCCGGAGCGGGAGTCAACCATTTGGGATCGCGAATCGTCTTCCAGGGAACGGGAGTCATCCGACATGGATGATGAGTCACCGGCCTGGGAGCAATACGACAGCCGGGAGGAATCACTTCGCAAAGGTTATGAAAAGTACGAAGGAGCTTCTGCCGAAACACCTGACACGGAAGATAAATCCCCTTCTGTGGATAAGATCCAGACCATTGAAGAACTGATCCGCTCGCATAAAAAAGAGGAGGCCATGCGCCAGGCCATGGAAGAGGATGAAGATACCGGTGACAGGAGCGGGGAAGATACTGAGTTTGACCTGCGCCAGGCAGTCATTTTCTCGGAGATACTGAACAAAAAATATAATTGATTTTTTGTTACTTTCTTTGAATTATTTTTTATCTTTGCTTTAGTTGAATAAACAAAAAAGACAATCAGCCTGATTTTGGAGCGATCCATAATCAGGTATTTTTCTGTAGACCCCCTGTTTTTTATACAGGTATTCCAATTTGATCACTTATTGCCTTGTTGAACTCGGATAAGGGTAAGTGGTTCTTTTTTTTTGCCTGAGGGGGAAATTTAAAATTAAAGACAATTTATTGATCTGGTGTTTTGCTTCCGGATGAACCGGACTGAGCGGAATCAGATTTTTTACTTTAAGGGATAAGCTTATGAACCAGGTAAAGTATTTTACAAAAGAAGGCCTTGAGAAGCTGAAAGAGGAGCTGGAGCAGCTTAAGTCTGTGGAACGTCCTGCCATTTCCCAGCAAATTGCGGAGGCCCGTGAAAAAGGCGACCTGTCGGAGAATGCTGAATACGATGCAGCCAAGAATGAACAGGGAATGCTTGAGCTGCGTATCTCCAAGCTTGAAGAAACCCTGCGCAACGCACGCGTGATAGACGAAAGCCAGCTTGATGACAGCAAGGTTTCCATTCTGTCCAAAGTCAAGCTGAAAAACCTGAAAAACAAGGCAGTGATGGAATACACGCTGGTGCCTGAAAACGAAGCTGACATCAAACAGGGCAAAATTTCCGTCAACTCGCCAATTGCCCGTGGCCTGCTCGGAAAAGAAGCCGGCGATGAGGTTGAGATTGAAGTGCCTGCGGGCCTGATGACCTTCAAGGTAATGGATATATCCCGGTAAATGCCGGTTGTTGCCGGGTTCATCCGGTTGCCGGTATTTTCCGGATTCCGTCTGTTTCATTGCATATTCTTACATAAAATTTTTCTGCCATGGCAACCATATTCACCAGAATCATTGAAGGTGAGATTCCATCCTATAAAATAGCGGAGGATGAACACTTTCTGGCCTTTCTTGACATCAACCCCCTGGCAAAGGGACACACCCTGGTTGTTCCGAAAAAAGAAGTGGACTATCTTTTTGACCTGGATGACGATACCTACCAGGCTTTATGGCTGTTTGCCAAAAAAGTTGCGGATGCCCTGAACCGGACAATGACCTGTGAGTGGATTGGTGTGGCTGTGGTCGGCCTTGAAGTGCCCCATGCCCATATTCACCTGGTTCCGATTAACGGGGTGTATGACATTGATTTCAGTAAAGAGAAGCTGCAGCTGGGTGCAGATGAGTTTGAAATGATTGCAAAAAGGATTTCGGATGTCATTTAACCCTTCCGGGGTTGTTGCTGATGAAAGCTTTCCATCCTGAATAGGATTTTTCCGCGTCATTCGCGGCTTTCCCGCCCTGGTAGTGGTGGCACAATGCAACTCCCAGGGCATCGGTGCTGTCCATGCTTTCAGGCATCTCTTTGATCTGAAGTATATTGCAAAGCATGGAAGCAACCTGCTCCTTGGATGCGCCACCTTTTCCGGTTATGGCCATTTTTATCTTTCTCGGTGAATACTCCGAAACGGGAATGTCGCGATGAAGGGCGGCGGCAATGGCCACCCCCTGTGCGCGTCCCAGCTTAAGCATTGACTGGATGTTTTTTCCGTAAAAGGGGCTTTCGATGGCCAGTTCATCCGGATGGTAGTGGTCAATATTCCGCAATACTGTTTCGAATATTTTCTTCAGCTTCAGGGCATGGTTTTCCAACCTGGTAAGTTTCAGTACGTCCATGGCAATCACCACCGCCGATTTGTTCCGGATGCCAATGACTGCCAGCCCCATGTTATTGGTTCCGGGGTCGATGCCCATTATGATTTTGTCAAAGGTCAAGATATGCAATGCCGGTTAAGGGTGTGCAATGGCGGTTGTTTGTATCGCTGCCGTTTACTCATCAATCACATCCCACCAGACCCTGTCGTACAAAGTAATGCCGGATGGTACGTTCTCCGTGTTATAGGTCAGCTCATCCTGGGGGTACAGCATTCTCCTCGGGATCTTGTCCGAAGCATTTTCGTAAGGAGTCAGTTCGGGATATCCTGTACGCCTGTAATCGGCCCAGACTTCGGGCGTATAGGCAAGGGCCACGTATTTGGCCTCAATGATTTGCTGAAGCGTCACATTTTCAATGTCGGCGAATTCAGCCTCCCATTCCGGGTCGTCGCCCTTCACCCCGAAATAATCGAGTGAGGCCATTACTCCTTCGTAAAATGCCTGGTCTGCCTGTGTTTGCTGTCCTGACCGGTAAAAAACTTCGGCCTGAATGAATTTCATTTCGGCATAAGTAATCATCGGATAGGGGCTGTTCTGGTTTCCGACAGCGTTGCCATGGTAAGATGCGTTGTGATTGCTTTCGCCGGGGCCTGATCCCACATGGTTGTTGTTGGTGTTCAGCCGTACCAGCCGCGGCAGCCGGGGGTCATTGACGGATTTCAATTTTTCAACCAGTGCCTTGCCAACCCGCACGTTGCGAATCCGTTCGTTGTATTCATGAACCGGGTTCGGATTGTTTCTCATGTCCGGAAAGCGGTAGAGCATATTGTCATCGTTCCCGGTGAATAAATCCACGCCGGCAAACTCATTTTGCAATTGTTCATAAGAATCATCATGGTGGGCAAAGCGGAGCATCAGCCTCAGTCTTTGAGTGTTGGCAGCCCTGATCCATTGCTGAAGATCTCCCCCGTATATATGATCCTCCTTCTCGCCGGGGACGGAACCACCGGTTTCCATCGCCCGGTAAAGATCGCTTGTGGCCTGCTCCAGTTCCGATATCAGCTGCATGATGATCACATCCTGGGGGTCATACACCGGCATTTGGGTTGCATCATAATAGTTAAGCGCCTGGGTCATGGGAATGTCTCCGAAAGCGTCGGTCATCACGGTAAAGGCATAGGCCTTCATGACGCGCCCGATACCCTGGTAGGCAGGCGAGCCGGCCTTCTCACCGTTTGAAATGATGGACTCGAAATATGGATAGATGTAATTGTAAAAATCGGACCATATTTCGTCATGGTGCACATGATCTATATTATACCGGTCTACCCTTTCTTCCATGCTTCGGATGCCTCCCAGATGTTGCATCCAGATAGATGTGTAACGGTTCATCCGATCCATTTGCCAGTAAATCAGGTTGCTCTGGCCAATAGGAAGAACCTCCTCGAGCAATTCAATGGGATCTCTTTCATCTTCCTGGCCCGTGGTATCCAGGTCGCAGCCGGTAACTGCGAAAATCATCATGATAATTATTACAGATTTGGCTAACGCGGAGGTTGCGGAGAAAAAAAATTGCTTGTTCATAATTGGTCAATTGCTATGTGATCAGCTTGTTAACAATTTTGCCCTGTGGTGCGGGCATTTTCTTACTACAAAGATACATCCTTTTAAAAAACAGGATCGGGAAAATTTTTCAGGCTTTTTTATAGTTGATTTTTTGGTCTAAATATTATTGTAAAGTCATGATTTATTTCTATATTTACGTATGGAAAACAAGTAAAAAATCGATTAAAGTTTAATTCACCTTTTTGCTAACTAAACTTAAAGAACATGAAGCGTATTCTGATTTTAATGGGAGTTCTGCTGTTTCTGGGCGGACCCATTTTCGGGCAACAGATTCGTGTTTCCGGCACAGTGACCAGTGCTGAAGACGGAGCGACGCTGCCCGGAGTAACTGTTGCGGTGCAGGGTACAACCCTTGGAACGATCACCGACGCGGAGGGTAATTATGAGCTGGATGTGGCCAGGGATGCCACATTGGTCTTTACCTTCATCGGGCTGGAGCGAAAGGAAGTGGCCGTGGATGGTCGCGCAGTCATCAACGTGGAAATGGAGCGTGACCTGGCCCTGTTGGATGAGGTGGTTGTTGTCGGCTACGGTACCCGGCTGAAATATGAGTTGACAGGCTCCATCTCCTCCCTGCGGAGTGAGGATATTGCCGGGCATACCATGCCCAGTTTCGAAACTGCCCTGCAGGGCCGCACGGCAGGAGTCCACATCTCTGCTGGTAGCGGTAAACTGGGTCAGGCCGTAAGGACGCGGGTGCGTGGTTCTTCCTCTATCTCGGCAAGCAACCAGCCATTGTATGTGATTGACGGAATTCCGGTGCAGTCTGACAACCTTGGAACAACCGGCAATGAGCCCACCAACCCGCTGGCTGACCTGAACCCGGGGGATATTGAATCCGTCGAGGTGCTGAAAGATGCCTCAGCGGCTGCCATTTACGGTTCGAGGGCCTCAAATGGGGTAATCATCATTACCACCAAAAGGGGCCGTCCGGGTGCTACGAGGATCAATGTGACCTCCCAGTACGGGTTCAGCGAGCCTTCCAATAAAATTGGGTTCCTGAACAGGGAAGAGTACCTTGATCTTTTCCAGAGGGCCTATGCCAATTCTGCCGGTGGCCCCAATGAACCTTTTGTGATTTGGAGTGACTGGACAGACGCCCTTGACTGGGGCCTTTCTTTCTGGCGTGACCCGGATAACCCGGAAGACGTTACCAGGGGGCCTGATACGAACTGGGAAGACCAGGCGTTCCGCCAGGGCGGATCCAGGCAGTTTGACATCAATGCCTCCGGGGGTACAGAAGATACCCAGTTTTACGTGGCATTGTCCTACACCGATCAGGAAGCCATCCTTGTCGGCAACTCTTTTGACAGGGTCAGTGGCCGGATGAATCTGGATCAGAAAGTGAGTGACATTTTATCTTTCGGGATGAATATGAACCTTTAACGGTCCAGAAACTTAAGGGTGGCCAACGACAGGGCTTTTGCCACGCCGCTGCAAATGATCGCCCTCCCGTCAGTACAGCCTACACATGACCCCACTACAGGTGAACTGAATCGCCGCACTGTTTATGAAAACGGATTGGTGGTCAGGGAGTACAATAATTTTGATACGGAGGTTTTCCGGAACTTCGGTAATCTGTTTGCGAGTCTGCAAATCTCACCCAACCTGACTTTCCGGTCGGAGGCCGGTATCGATATCTTAAGGCAGCACGAATGGGAATACCGGGGTCGCCTGACCAATGACGGCGGGCCTGCAGGATGGGGCTTTGACCGGAATGTTTCCTCCAGGGTGTACAGCCTCGAGAATTACTTCACCTATCAGCAGGTTTTTGCCGAGCAGGTGGAGCTTGACCTCCTGCTGGGAGCCAGTTTGCAGTATGCGGATTATGACTTTTCCTCAGCCACTGGAAGAGGCTTCCCCAGTGATGAGTTCAGGCGGCTTGCAAGTGCTGCAGACATTGAAAGTGCCTCTGCCAGTGCAACCGGCTTTCGCTATAATTCATTTTTCAGCCGTGCCAACATGAAATTCATGGACAGGTATCTGCTGACACTCAGTGCCCGTACTGACGGCTCTTCCCGCTTTGGTGCGGACAACCGCTATGGTTTCTTCCCGGCAGTTTCTGCCGCCTGGCTGGTTAACGAGGAGGATTTCCTGGCTGGCAACTATTACCTGAGTTTTCTGAAGCCACGCTTCAGCTGGGGGCTGACCGGAAACTCGGAAATTGACAACTTTGCCGCCAGGGGTTTGTATACCGGAAGCAACTATGCCGGGCTCTGGGGTGTGGTTTCCAGCAGTCTGCCCAGTGAGGATCTGAGGTGGGAATCGACCACCCAGTGGAATGCTGGTCTTGACTTCGGCCTGTTCAATGATCGCATTACCGGGGAAATTGATTATTATGTCAAAAAGACAGAAGACCTGTTGCTGAACGTGCAGGTTCCTGCCACAAGCGGGTATACCACTGTGTACCGGAATGTGGGGAATATGGAAAACAAGGGATGGGAATTTGTCCTCAATACAGTGAATTTTGACCGCAACTTCAGGTGGAACACCAATTTTAACATTGCTTTCAACAGCAATAAGGTGACTGACCTTGACGGACAGGTCATTTCTTCCGGGATCTGGCGTGTGATGGAAGGAGAACCCATTGGGGTGTTTTATACCAAGGAATACGCCGGAGTAGATCCAGATACCGGCAATGCCCTTTTCTATCTGAACGAAGAAGGTGACGAAACAACCACCAGTCTGGCAGCCGCTGCCAACAGGATCGTGGGCGATCCCAACCCGGATTTCTGGGGTGGGTTCACCAACACTTTCCAATATCGCGGATTTGACCTGAGCGTGATGTTCCAGTTTGTTTACGGGCATGACATTTACAACCACGGCCGCCAGTGGCAGGCAGACGGGTTTTCCTGGTTTGATAACCAGACCTCCGATTTTTATAAAGACCACTGGAGGCAACCAGGCGACGATACCTACTATCCTGAGCCACGCTTTTTCCTGGGCAACGGTTATGGGGTGTCAAGCATGCTGATCTTTGATGCATCCTACATCCGGCTGAAAGATCTCACCTTAGGGTACACCCTTCCGGCTGATGTGGTAAGCCGGGCCAACCTGCAGAATGTCAGGCTGTTTGTAAGGGGGTATAATCTGCTCACCTTCACGGATTATCCCGGCTGGGATCCGGAGACCAGTGCTCCTGATACTGCCGCTCAGGGAACGCAGGCTTCCAATATCAGGCAGGGATGGGATTTTTATACCGCACCCCAGCCCAGAACCATCACTTTTGGCATCAACCTGGGTATCTGATGTTGGAACCGGAACACATTTTTTAACTAAAAAATACAAGCAATGAAGACAAATAAAATAATTTCCTATATTGGTGTTCTGCTCCTGGCTGCATTGGTGTTCTCCTGCGACGATTTCCTGGATCTCGACCCCCAGCAGGCAGTCGATGCCGAGCACGTGTACAACGATCATAACGGGGTGGTCAATGCCCTCAACGGGGCTTACTCCATCATCGCCGGGCCCCAGTTTTTTGCCGGGACCAGCATTTTTCACAGCGATCTGCTGGCCAATTCCGGTGAACTGAACTGGATCGGCACCTTTATCGGCTACCGTCAGATGGACTGGAAAACATTGGATCCCAGTGAAGGAACCATTACCGCTAAATGGAACCAGGCATACCGGGCCATTGATATTGTCAACAATGTGCTCAACAACCTGGATGTGGTTCAGGAAGGTCACAGAGCAAGGGTGGAAGGAGAAGCGAAATTTGTCCGGGGGATTTTGTACCTGGAGCTGGTCAGGTTTTATGCAAGCCCTTATGTGGGTGGTGCGGCCAATGACCATGACGGGGTACCTCTCGTGCTTACGCCCACACCCACATCAGGGGTTACCGATGAGCATTACGTGTCAAGGGCTACTGTTTCTGCTGTATATAGCCAGATCCTGACAGATCTTGGAGATGCAAAAACCCTGCTGACCAATGCCGGCGTAGGCACCGGGGCAGGAGCCAATGGCGGCCGGGCCACGCCTACCACAGCT
>PWIY01000012.1 GCA_003560215.1 Bacteroidales bacterium
GCCTCATTGGCCAGGGAATCGCTGCCAATGACGTCTGCATCGCACTGAAAGAACTCCCTGTAACGACCTTTCTGGGGCCGGTCAGCACGCCATACGGGCTGAATCTGATAACGTTTAAAGGGAAAGGTAATCTCATTCTGATGCTGCACCACATATCGCGCAAACGGCACTGTCAGATCGTACCGCAGGGCTTTTTCGCAAATTTTTGCGGATAGCGGTCCCGGATCTTTTGACTGCCACAGGGAATCAGGAACTTTTCCGGCAAAATCACCTGAATTCAAAATACGAAAAATCAGGCGGTCACCTTCTTCACCGTACTTGCCCATCAGCGTCGACAGGTTCTCCATGGCAGGAGTTTCGATGGGCCTGAACCCATGCTTTCGGTATACAGCCTTAATGGTTTCGAATATATAATCCCGCCGGGCAATCTCAACGGGGTTAAAATCCCTGGTTCCTTTGGGTATTCCCGGTTTTTCTTTTCCCATATTGAAAAATATTTAGAAGGCTACAAAATTAAGCCCTTTTAACAAATATGCTAAACCCGCTGAATAAAATCCATAAAAGCATTTTTTATTTCCATATTTTGTTTAGATTTGCAAGACACAAATAGCTCTTTTAAGCTACAAGTCTCTGTCTTTAAAAACATTTTTTTTAGTCCAGTATTTATTTTTATTAGATTAACAAAAATTTAACAAATAATCCATCAACAAAAGATTGTCTAAAGACAAAACAACCCCCTTTATTGAAAATATATTTGTTTTTATACCATAGAATCAATGACTGAAGGAAAACCCCAAAAACTGACAAGGATAGGTGTATTCTATGATGGCAATTATTTTCTGCATGTGAGCAATTATTATAATTATGTGCACTCCAGGCAAAAAAGGCTCAGTATTGCAGGATTACATGCATTTATCCGACAAAAGGTGGCAAATGAGGAATCTGCCAGGGCAGAACTTTGCCGTATTACGGATGCCCATTATTTCAGGGGCAGAATCAGTGCCCAGGACGCAGCCCAGCGTGGCAATCAATTGTACTACGAGAGGGTGTTTGATGACATTCTGATGTCTGAGGGCCTTGTCACCCATTATTTTCCCATTAAAAGTTTCCACGGGAAGCGGGAAGAGAAGAACGTGGACGTTTATCTTGCGCTGGAGGCTTATGACATGGCTATTTCCGGCAAAATGGATGTGCTTGTGCTGATTGCTTCTGATGGTGATTTTGTTCCGCTGATACGTAAACTGAACGCAATGGGGATCAGGGTAATGTTGCTGTGCTGGGACTTTGACTTCACCAACGACGAAGGACAGAAAGTCATCACACGTACTTCACAGGGGCTCTTAAGAGAGGTTACTTATCCTGTAAAAATGCATGACCTTATCGAGAGTCAGAACGGGACAACCGACCCCGTCCTGATCAATCTGTTTGTTCAGGATGAGTCAGGATCCGGTAACAAGTCCCAACCAGAAGATGATGAAGTGCATGTCGGTGATGTACTCAGTCTGAAAAACGGGTACGGATTCATCAGTTACCCCAATAACAATTTGTTTTTCCATTATACCGATCTGATCAATGTGGATTTCACCGACCTGCTGGTTGGTGATACGGTTGAATTTACCATTGAGAGAAAATACAACGGTCAGGATGTGGCAAAAACCGTAAAAAAGATCCGGTAAGTAATCCGGGTTATCTTTTATCCTTTGATCACCGCCAGCGGACTAAGCTCCACCAGAACATCCACCAGGTCGTGCTGAAGCTCCATAACCATAGATATATCCTTATATGCACTGGCAGCTTCCTCCAGGTCGCCCTGATTCCTGATGGCGTGTAACACACCTTTCTCTTCGAGTTTTCTTACCTCAGCAGCCAGATCGAGTGTACGGATGGCCTGCTTCCGCCCCATGGTTCTGCCGGCTCCGTGAGAGCAGCTATTAAAACTGTCCCGGTTCCCCTTGCCCTTCACGATATAGCTGTTGGCCCCCTGACTCCCTGGTATGATCCCGGTGGTATCCCTGTCAGCTTTGGTGGCACCTTTGCGGTGTACAACCACATCTTCACCAAAATGGCTTTCAAAAGCCGCATAGTTATGTGCAATATTGATCATCGGCGCGGTTTTAAAACCCGGACCTGCAACCGATTCAAATACCTGGATGGTTCTGTCCATCATCAACTTACGACTTGCAAATGCAAAATCAACGCAATAATTCATTTCACGAATATAGCGTTTGCCCTCGTTGCTGTCTACAGGCAGATAAGCCAGCTGATGAGAGCGGGGTACCGGACTTTTCCATTTTTCATTCAATTTGACCGCCAGCCTGTTGTAGTGATCCGCAACCTGTTTGCCGATGTTCCGGCTACCTGAATGGATCATGATCCATATCTGCCCGTCTGAGCCCTTCTGGATTTCAATAAAATGATTTCCTCCGCCAAGGGTTCCAATCTGTCGGGTCGCGCTCCTGTATTCACGCTCCACAACAGGCATGGATCCGCGATCGCCTGTAGCAGGCATGCGCGCAGGATCCTGGCTGTTTTTGTGATGCCGGTGACCCAGGGGGATCCGGGAACGGATGCCAGCCAGCAAATCCAGAAGCTGTTTCCTTGACAGCTCAGTGAGCGAGGTTTGAACCGCACACATCCCGCAACCAATATCCACCCCCACGGCATTGGGAACAATCACCTCACGGGTTGCCATAACCCCGCCGATGGGCATTCCAAATCCTTTATGACAATCGGGCATCAGTGCAATGTGCTTTACAGCATAGGGAAAGTTGGCCAGGTTTTTAGCCTGCGACAAAGCACCTTCTTCCACATCATCAAGCCACATCCTGATGGGTAATTTTTCGGTTTCAATGGTTTTGATCATAAATTACCAATTGAGTTTTGTGATCATTAAAATTTGTGATGCTTAAAATACATAATTTTCACGTTTGCATGAACAGATTCTGGCAATACTTAAATTCACACACAGGCTCAGACTAAAATAACGGGGATTTATCTTGGTGCAAATTTGTATCTTTGCACCTTCAAAAAACCTGAATCTTTATGGCGTTACAATGCGGAATCGTTGGCATTGCCGGAGCCGGCAAAACAACATTGTTCAACTCCCTGTCTCGTGGCAAAAATGCGACAGACCAAACACCGGGCCGCACCAATCTCGGACAGTTTGAGGTACCCGACCCAAGACTGGATGCAATTGCCCGGCTGGTCAAACCGGCCAAAGTGGTACCTACAACTGTGAATATCATTGACATTCCCGGACTGACCAAAGGCAGCAGCAGCATAAAGGGGGGCAACCAATTTCTGTCAGACATCAGGCAAACCGATGCCATTATCCATGTGTTGCGTTGTTTTGATGATGATACCGTACCGCATATGGAGGGAAGCATCAACCCGCTCCGCGATAAAGAAATAATCGACCTGGAACTGGTGACCAGGGATATGGAAACCGTGGAGAAAAAGCTTGAGCGGCTCAGGAAAGTTGCAGCTGTGGGCGACAAGGAAGCCAAACACGGCACGGAGGTTTTGGGCGGTCTGATGGATCATTTTGAAAACGGACAACCTGCCCGGACTTTTGAACTCAACGAAGCCGATAAAAAGTTTATTGATGATTGCTTCCTGCTTACCATAAAGCCGGTCATATATGTATGCAACGTGGATGAAGCCTCCGCTGCAGAGGGAAATGACCATGTGGAGTCTGTCAGGCCGGCGATCGAAGACGAGAACTGCGAATTGCTGATCATTGCAGCCCAGGCAGAGGCGGAAATTGCCAGCCTGGAAGACGAAGAAGACAGAAAGGCTTTCCTTGAGGATCTCGGACTTAAAGAGCCGGCCGTTCATAAACTGATCCGGGCAGCTTACAGGACACTGAACCTCCATACCTTTTTCACTGAGGGGCCAAAAGAAGTGAGGGCATGGACGATCCGCGCCGGAACACCGGCTCCGAAAGCAGCAGGGGTTATTCATTCCGACATGGAAAGGGGGTTCATCCGCGCAGAAGTCAAAAAAGTAAAGGACTTCATTGAACTGGGCTCAGAACAGGCCTGCAAACAAGCCGGGAAGTTCAATATAGAAGGAAAAAACTATATCGTTCGCGACGGAGACATCTTTCATGTCCGCTTCAACGTGTGACGACCACCGGTTATTTCTCAAAAAAGTCCTTCAGGGAGTCCAGGTACGATTCATTCCACCCTTCCAGCATATTGTCATATGCTTCCTCAGGAATTCCTGTGTGCTTAATCTTTATAAGGGTATTGGCCTTATCCGGGAAAAGCTCAATCAACACGTCGGATACATGATCCTCCCCGAAAAACCACTTCTGGCGAATGGATTTGTCGGGCTCAAAGGACACGTTTTCTCCTACAATGTTCCCGTCCAGCATCGTAAACATGGACCCGGGTTCATCACTCATTACCGCCGGATCACCGGTCCACAGTTCAATGGTAAAGGGATTGATCAGAGCCCGGTATACCTCCTCGGGACTTGCCTTGATCCGGCGCCTCAACATGATGGATTTTGACATTGCAAACAATTTTCAAAATGACACAATTCTGATATCCTGCGCGCCAGGGGAAATATTGCATTCCAATTCCAATTCAAACCCTGACTAAAATTCAAAAATACAACTTCTTTGCCATAGTTTAATACATGAAGGATTTAAGCCGGCATTACAGATTGCATCGGGCAGATGACGCGTGAACCCTCCGTGATCAAACAACCAAATCACCGGAGGTACGAACAGCCCGTAGCAAACCATTTAAATGTTTTTTATTACTTTTGCCTAGTTTTAATTGAATCTAAATAAACAACCGGATCAAATACACCAATATGACTTTAAATGACCTGCAAAACGGGGAAAGAGGGATCATTATCAAGGTAAAGGGGCGCGGAGGATTTCGCAAGCGCATCATTGAGATGGGTTTCGTGGTTGGCAAAACTGTGCAGGTTGTAAAAAAGGCTCCGTTGCGCGACCCCATTGAATACAACATCATGGGGTACAATGTTTCCCTGAGACGCAGTGAATCCCAACTGATTGAAGTCATCCCTGAAAAAGATTTCCGCCCAACCCGCGAAAATTCTTTCAATGGTGTATTTTTTACCGAAGAAGCCGCTACATTCCGGAAACCGGGAAGTACAATCAATGTGGCCCTTGTGGGCAACCCCAATTCCGGGAAAACAACGTTTTTCAATCATGCCAGCGGATCAAGAGAGCGGGTCGGGAACTATAGCGGAGTAACGGTTGATGCCAAGGAAGCCCGCTATTATCAAAACGGGTATCGTTTCAACATTACTGACCTGCCCGGCACCTATTCGATTTCAGCTTACACCCCTGAGGAAGTGTTTGTCCGTGATTTTATCACCGGGAAACTCCCCGATGTGGTGATCAACATTGTTGACGGATCCAACCTTGAGCGAAACCTCTATCTGACAGCCCAGCTGATCGACATGGATGTCCGTGTTGTGATGGTACTGAACATGTATGACGAGATGGAAGCAAAGGGTGATGTACTGGACTACGAATCGCTTGGTAAAATGCTTGGGATACCGATTATTCCGGCAGTCAGCTCAAAGGGGAAAGGACTTGAAGATGTATTTAACAAAGTCATTGAGGTATATGAAGACCGGGATGACATCATCCGCCATATCCATATTAATTACGGATCTCTGGTAGAGGAATCCATCGGCAGGATTCAGAAACTGATCAGGGCTGATGGCAATGAAGAATTGACAGACCTGATATCCTCCCGTTTTTTAACCATCAAACTCCTGGAAGACGATAAAATTGCCCTGAGAACCATCTCTGACCATTGCCACAATCACGAAGAGATCAAACAGGTTACAAGGCAGGAAATAAAAAAGCTGGAAAAAGAGTTTGGCGAGCCTCCCGAATCGGTCATTACAGACCTGAAATACGGGTTTATTGCCGGAGCGCTTAAAGAAACGCTGCAACCGGGCAAGCCGGAACAAAGAAAAGCCAGTGAGGTCATCGATACTTTTCTGACCCATAAGCTGTTCGGGTTCCCCATATTCCTGTTTTTCATGTGGGCGATGTTCTCAGTCACTTTTTTTCTGGGCAGTTATCCGATGGATTGGATCGAAGCAGGCGTTGATGGCCTGGGCACTTTTCTTGACCAGCACATGCAGCCGGGTCCCTTCAAGGATATGCTGATCAATGGGGTGGTGAGCGGCGTGGGAGGTGTGATTGTTTTTCTTCCCAACATCATGCTGCTATTCTTTTTTATCAGCCTGATGGAAGACACCGGCTATATGTCGCGGGCTGTATTCATCATGGATAAACTCATGCACAAGATCGGGCTTCACGGCAAATCCTTTATCCCGCTTTTGATGGGTTTCGGCTGTAACGTACCAGCCATTATGGCCACACGCACCCTGTCGAACCGCAATGACCGGATGCTTACCATGCTGATCAACCCCTTTATATCCTGTAGTGCCAGGCTCCCCATTTATGTGCTTTTCATTTCCGCATTCTTTACGGAATACCAGGGCACCATGCTGTTTATCATCTATGCAACGGGTGTATCTGTTGCAATCGGCATGGCGCTGCTGCTGAAACGGATGATGTTCCGCTCGGAGGAAGCACCTTTTGTTATGGAGTTGCCGCCTTACCGTACACCCACCATCCGGGCCATCACCATTCACATGTGGGACAAAGCCGTTCATTACATAAAAAAGATCAGCGGGGTGATCCTGGTGGCCTCCATCATCATCTGGGCCCTGGGTTATTTCCCGGGAGGAGCAGATTATGCTGAACAGGCCAGGGAACAGGAGGCGGCCATTGCTTCGCTTTATGAAGCAAAAATGGACACCATCCCTGAGTCAGATACCCTGACCATCAGAAACCTGGAAACGGAAAAAGCCTATGCCGTGCAAAACATGGAAAGCCGCATTCAGGTTGAGCGGCAGGAAAACAGTTATATCGGCCGGATCGGCAAAACCATTCAACCGGTTTTGGCCCCCCTTGGTTTCGATTGGAAAATGAGCATCAGCATCCTGTCCGGGGTGGCAGCCAAAGAAATTGTTGTCAGTACCATTGCAGTGCTTTACCAGGTTGATGAAACTGTTCAGGCCCACAGCCAGAGTCTGGTTGAAAAAATTCAAACCCAGACTTACGGGTCAGGTCCGAAGAAGGGAGAACCCGTTTTCACCCCGCTGGTGGCGCTGTCCTTTATGTTGTTTGTGCTCCTGTATTTCCCCTGCATCGGGGTCATCGCCACCATTGGAAGGGAAGGAGGCCATTGGAAATGGGGCGTATTTACCATGGTTTATACCACCCTGGTAGCCTGGATCATATCATTTATTGTGTACCAAACAGGGAGCCTTATTATATCGTTATGACCACACAATGGATTGTTACCGCACTTGTTCTGATGACAGCCCTGTTCTTTACCATCAGGCGCATGACTGTCTATTTCCGGAAGTCTCCCGGCAAACAAAAAGGCTGTGCAGATTTTGGCGGCGACTGCGCGGCTTGTATGAAGCAACGGAAAACATGAGTCAACCATCGTTGATCATCAACCGGTAAGATTTTTTGCCAACCGGTCAGGCTTCCATTCATCAGGTCGATGCAAATATTTTGTAAATTTGGTTATAACACCAAAAAAATATCCATTGGACCTGAATTCCATTCTTTTAAAATATTGGGGGTTTTCTTCTTTCAGACC
>PWIY01000239.1 GCA_003560215.1 Bacteroidales bacterium
AAAGCGCGATCAGGGCAAAGTTGTATCCGTGCGGCATGGCCGCTTCATGGGTGGCGTAATAGAGCAGGTTGGTGCCCATTGCCACGGCAATAAGGGTAAAGGTGGAGATGCCCGGGCTGAAGTAGCGAAGCAGCACTTTTTTCAGGAAATACAGACCCGCCAGCACGTAAAAAAGGGTGCTGAAATTCAGTGCAAAACGGTACGGTATAGAGTATCCGTCGGCCTCCCATCCGGTCAGCGACGCATAGGCGTGAGCGAGGAAAAAGAATGGGGCATACAATACCGACATGCCCATGGTGGTGATGATGGCACGCTGACCCGTGGGGGTTTCTATCGGCCATATGAGGTCTCCGAATTTTTCAGGATCCTCATCCAGAAACTCCAGCGAAAGGTCCTGATAGATAAAAACCGCCGGAAGGTAAGCATAGTAGGATTTGACATCCCACTCGATCACCCGGTCGCGGGTCCAGTTTTGATGGCGGAAGTTGATCCACACCATGGACAGGGCCATGGCCAGGATGGCGATGTTGTAAGGCCGGCTTAAGGCGGATCTGATGCCCGAACCCATAGACGCTAGGTGAAATTTAGTGAGTCAAACCAAAGTTACACTTTTTCATTCAATACCATTTCCAGTATATGGTGTGATTTTATCTCACCAAGTCCTTCCAGGTGAAGGCGGTAATAGTCAATGACCCGGTCGAGCAGTGCTTTTCGATGATTTCCCGGAATGGTCAGCTGATCCAGATCCTGAAGCCGGGTATTGGCTGCCAGGAAGAAATGGTGGCTAAGGGGCTTGTCAAGGCACACTTCCTGAGGGCCGGCATCCCGCTGGAATACGCCCTCCTGCAGGTTAAAATAACAATGGCGGTCGTCATAATTGTCGCGGGGCCGGAACCCCAAAAACCGGGTAAGCCCGAGCAGAAAAACAAGGTGAAAGTCGGCCACCCTGCCATCGGTCAGATCCAGCTGCAGGATCGAATTGTGGAGGTAGGCAAAAAGGGCCGGGTTGGGTTCATGACTTTTAATGGAGTGGCTGAGCATTTCGGCCAGGAAAAGGGCAATGGATGATTTGCTGATGTTGTAGGGAATGGTTGAAAACGGTGAAGGACAACTGATCTCTTTGATACGCTGCAGTCCGCCTTTTTCCTTGTGGTATACCACCATGTTCACAATGGTCAGTGGTTGAAAAAGGTTTTGCCGGATGCGGGCCCTGCTCTTCCGTACACCGGGAACCAGGTATGATTGCAGCCCCAGATCACCGGAATAGATCCGGGCAATGATGCTGGTTTCACCATACTTGAAACTATGCAGGATGATTCCGGTTGTGGTTGCGATCATGGTCTGCTATGGTTGACTGTTCCCTTTTCCAACGGGTCTGCTTGCTGCAACGGATCGGCCTGTTTCAAAGGATCTGCGGGCCGACACGTCCCTTTACTGCTGGCCCGGGTTCTCTGTCAATTGATAAACAGGATCTTGGTCACGGCAGTTTCCTCTCCGTCTTCATTGGTGGAAAAAACCAGATACACACCGGAAGACGGCCGCCTTCCGCGGAGGTCCTTTCCATTCCAGACCGCCTGGCCTCCTTCTGCAATGGTTTCCCAAACCAGGTTGCCGCTGATGTCAGTGATTTTTACCCTGGCATTACGGACCAGGCCCCTTACGGAGATGTACCCGTCATATCCCGGATGGACGGGGTTGGGATAAGCATACACATCCTGATGCACATCATCGCCTCCTGTGGCAAAGCCCCTGAAAGAGACCAGGCCCCTGTCGGTGGCAAAATAGACTTCCCCGCTTTGGTCCTCAATGGAAATATCCAGGATGTTGTTGGATGGAAGGGGGCTGTTTTCCCGGTCAAAATGAAAGATTGTTTGGCGGCCGTCTTCCGAAATGAGGAAGGCCCCTGAGCGTTCTGTGCCGAACCATTTTTTATTGGATCCGTCCACCGCAATGGCGGTAACGGTTTCCGATTCAAGCAGGTAGCCGGCAAATCCGTCGGCCTGTTCCACCACGATGCGGTGGGCCTGAAAGTCCCCCCCGTTAAATGCACGATGGGGGCTGTAAAAAACAGCCACGCCCTCTTCTGTTCCCACCCATACGTATCCATTGTTGTCAACAGCCAGACTGTGAACGCTGTTGCTGGGGAGACCACCGCGATTGGCCTGGGTGGTCAGTCTGCGTGTCTGGTAGCCGCTGTTGTGGTTCAACCCATCCTCCTTAAACAGGAAAATACCGTTCCGCGGAAGAATGACCCATTTCTGCCCGCCATCATCAATGATGAGGTCTCCCACCAGTGTTTGCGACCCGAAGGTGCCGCCACTGCTAAAGGCCAGCCAGTCACCCGAAGTTTTTCTGACCAAAAGCGGGGTGTCAACTTCAGAATTGGTGACCCACACATTGCCCTGGTTGTCGACAGCTGTGCCTCCCACACGAAGCCTGTCACCGATGATGGCGCGTTTCTGCAGGGGGCTGTTGGAGTCGTCATACAATTGTACTACGCCTTCAGGATTCAGTTCTGCCATGCCTCCGTTCCAGGCTGCGGCAAAGGCGCGGTCCGGGTTGCGGGGATCGGTGCTGATCCTGATGATGTCTGATACCGATTCCAGCTCAGGAAACCTGAAACGGTTAAAGCTTTGCCAGCTGCCACCTTCAAAAAGGAATATGCCATGCTGGATCCAGTCATGTTCCCCGCCATAGGTGACCGTGCCCGGGGCAACCCAAACGCGTCCGCTTCCAGCTGCCAGGCCAAAGGCATCTGCTTCGGGAGGGCCCGTCAGGGTGATGGTTTCAAAACCGCCGGAACTTTTTTCCCTGGCAAGACCCCTGTGGTGATCAGCAACCCAGAGCTTCCCGTCTGCAGCCAGAAGGGCATCATTTGCTGTAACATCACCCGGCTGATAGCTTTCCACCCGGCGGGTCCTGGTTAAATCCTCATAGTAAATGTCCAGTTTGCCGGTGGCTGCCACCAGGAGGTGGTCACCGCTCACGGCCAGGTTATTGATCTGCTGGTAGTCATTTTCCGGTGGGCCAAAGGGGATCCAGCCTCCCTGATCTGATTTAAAAAGCTGGTCTGATGAATCCGTTTTGCGCAAGGCAAACACCCTGCCGGCATAAGCGCCCACATGGGTGAATGCTTCATTGTTTTCTCCGCTGACTTCGAGGCGATCCCAGAATCGATAATCGGCGAGATTGGAGCCATCCAGAGGTGCCCGCAGAAGTCCGGCATTGGTGGCTGCATAGATGTATCCGCCGGAAATGGCCAGGTCGTTGACGTTGACCATGCTCCCAAATGGTCCGATGAACCAGGTGTCGAGGATCAGGTAGTTTTCAGGATCCAGTTCAATGATGCCGAAATCGCAGGCCAGTAATATGCGATTTTCATGGGTTTCCATACTGTTGATTTTTTTACTTCCCAGTATGGAAGCCTGCATGATATCGGGGATATTCACAACCGTGTTTCCATCGATCAGATCCAGGTTGCCGTTTTCATAGCCTGCCAGGATCACTTCATGCTCCTCCGACCAGCCCATTGCGGAAATCCCGAAATCACTCATCCCGTGAACTTTATTGATTCGCTCCGCGCTGTTGTCGCCCTTGTTGATGACCACCAGCCCGTAGGCGGTGGCCCCCACAATGCGGTCGGGGGTTTCGTCAATATGTAGTATGCGGTTGTTGGGCAGGTGATGCCGCCACTGGCCCACAGGTACATCAGCCTGCAGTTCCGGCATCAAAGCCAGGATGACTGTCAGCATCAGAAAAAGCGGCAGGCTGCGCATGATTGTTGTGTATGTGTTTGGGTAAAACCCAGTCGGTCAGAAAATCTCCCTTCTGAATGCGTCTCTGGGCGTTTCCTGTTGTTCCACTTTTGAACAGTCGGTTTCAACGTCTGGCGGTTGCAGGGGCATCTCAAAATCGCCCATGCTGACATTGAGGTTGTCGTCGTCATAAACCCTGGTCATGAACTTGGCCCAGATGGGCAGTGCGGTGTTGGCCCCCTGGCCAAGTGAAAGACTTCTGAACCGGATACCACGGTCTTCTCCTCCTACCCAAACACCGGATACAAGATCGGGGGTAATGCCTACGAACCATCCATCTGAATTGCTCTGGGTGGTTCCTGTTTTACCGGCAATGGGGTGGTCAAAACCATACCTGAAGTTCAGTCTCCGTCCGGTACCTTCCGATACCACACCCTTCATGAGTTCCAGCATCAGCCAGGCAGTTTCCTCATTCATCGCTTCCTGCCGGTCGGGCACAAAAGCTTCGATCAGGTTACCGCTCTGGTCTTCGATATGGGTGACGAAGCTTGGTTCTATATAAACCCCTTTGTTGGCATAGGACGCCATGGCGCCAACGATCTCGTAAACTGACAGGTCAGGCGTTCCGAGAGAGATAGCAGGAACCGGCTCCATGGGACTTTGCACCCCCATCCGGTTTACCAGCCTGATCAGGGCCTCCGGGCTGTAGCGCCTCATGAGGTAGGCTGAAATATAATTCACGGAGTTTGCCAGGGCCCATTGCAGGGTCACCATTTCCCCTTCCCTGTCGTCGCTTGAGTTTTTTGGTGTCCACAATGTTCCGTCCCAAAGTTCAAAGCTGACCGGGGTATTGGGAACCTGCGTACAGGGGCCGAACTCCCCCTCCTGCATGGCCAGGGTGTACAGAAATGGTTTAAACACCGAACCCACCTGGCGACGAATGCCGGTGACATGATCGAACTTGAAGTGACGAAAATCATTGCCGCCCACATAGGCTTTTACGTTGCCGGTATGAGGTTCCACAGCCATCATCCCCGCATGGAGAAAATGCTTGTGATACCAGATCGAATCCATGGGTGTCATTACGGTATCCAGGCTGCCTTCCCAGGAGAAAACCTGCATGGGCACTGGTTCTTCAAAGCTGGCCATGATTTCTTCTTCGGAGTAGCCCTGTGCGCGCATGTTATGGAAACGGTCTGACCGCCTCACTGAATTCCTGATGTTGGATTCTACCTGTTCGTTGGTCAGGTCTGTATCGTAAGGGGCGTTGGTATAGCCGCGCCAGTGCCTGTAGAATTCAGGCTGAAGGTAATTGGCCATGTGTTCCTTAACCGCTTCCTCGGCATGTTGCTGCATGCGTGAGTCAATGGTGGTATATATTTTGAGCCCGTCGCGGTAAATGTCGTAATGAGACCCATCGGGTTTTGTTCGTGACCGCCCCCAATCCCGCAGTTCAGTTCTGAGATACTCCCGCAAATAGGTGGCAATTCCGGTGTGATGATCCTGCACCTGGAACTGCGACATGTCAAGGGGCAAACTGCGGAGTGAATCGAGCTCTTCCCTGGTGATATACTGGTACCTGGCCATCTGTGTCAGCACTACCTGACGACGGTTCAGGGCCCGCTCAGGGTTCCTCACGGGGTGGTACCAGGAGGGGGCTTTCAGCAACCCCACCAGAATGGCCGCTTCCTCTTTTTTCAGTTCGCAGGGTGTGGTATTGAAATATGTTTTGGCCGCTGATTTGATCCCGAAAGCGTGGCTTCCGAAGTCAACCGTGTTGAGATACATGGCAATGATCTCGTCTTTGGTATAGTTTCTTTCCAGGCGTGCAGCGGTTACCCACTCTTTGAACTTGATGATCACGATCTGTGCGGTGGAGAGATCCTGCTGCCGGGGAAACAGGTTTTTGGCCAGCTGTTGGCTGAGGGTGCTTCCCCCGCCGGCACTGCGTTGCCCGCCGATGATGTTGCGGAACAGTACCCGGAATATGCTTCTGATGTCAACCCCTGAATGGTGGCGGTAACGAATATCCTCTGTGGCAAGCAGTGCATTGACCACATTCGGTGAGAGATCCTCGTAATGGATGTTGGACCGGTTATGGATATAAAACGTGCCCAGCAATTCCCCGTCGGCCGAGTAAATTTCACTGGCCAGGTTACTCCTGGGGTTCTCCAGTTCTTCAAAAGAGGGCATAAACCCCCACCATCCGAGGGAAATGGTGAAAAACAGCAGGAAAACAAGCACAACGGGTGTGGCAAAAAGCACCCAGAATAAGCGTTTGTATTTACGTTTTACGGAATCTTTGCTCGTCATATATCTTGGTTATAGTTAGTAACAAAACGCCGGGCCTGTGGCTTTATTATTTTTTCCTGATGCGGATGCCAAGGTCTGAAAGGCCTTCCAGTTCCGTATCACGCATTCCATGCTGAATGCTAAACGTATAAGTTCCGGCAACAGGGAACCACACCTCATCACGGAACAAAAAGCGGTTTGACCGGATCTGTCCGATCCCTCTTCCTGTCCATTCCCCTCTGCGGTCGGCAAGTACGCATTCAATGGTGTCTTGCAGTATCCGGTTATCAGGAAACTCAATCTCCAAAAAAAGGAAAAGATTGCTGTAGGGGTAATCAATGGTGTTTCGGACATCAAGATATAACTCATGCAGGGCCAGTGTGTCACTGATCTCTGCCTCAAAAAGGATGCCATCCCTGTAATCCCACCCATCAGAAGAAACGGACCGGGTTTCATGATAGGTGACACCGGGCTGGCATGCGGCCATAAGCAGCCACAATACAACTGTGAGGCTCATTTGGGCTGATCTTGTCATCATCTTATGGAGTGGCTATTTATCCGAATTTTTCCGGTTGTTCCGGGGCTTTCTTTTTCTGCGGCGCTTGCTTTTCTTGTTCTTTTTAGGATTGTCAAAGCGTGTAAGGCTGTCTTCCAGTCCGCTGTTTCCATGATCCGGAGCAGTATCCTCCGGAACCTGATCCAACGCGGCCAGTTTGTCCTGCAGCTCTTCGGGCTGACGGCCTTTTTCATTCATGCGGATGATTTCCCGAACCCTTTCCACCGATAGCATGATGATCTGCCCGGGTTTATCGGTATACTGGTAACCGATTTCCTGCTTCAATACATCCATTTTCTGGCATGTGGCCGTTCCGGCCCTGGTAAGCAGCTCCTTGCCGGTATCAGGAAAATCCCGGATGATCTCTTCATAGCTGGCATTCTCATAGTTGATGCAGCACTTGAGTTTGCTGCACTGCCCCGCCAGCTTTTGCGGGTTGAGTGTCAATTGCTGGGTGCGTGCACTGTTGGTTGATACTGAACGGAAATTGGTCAGCCAGGTGGCGCAACAAAGCTCCCTGCCACATGACCCGATCCCGCCAAGGCGACTGGCTTCCTGTCGCATGCCGATCTGCCGCATTTCAATGCGCACACCGAAAGCGTCTGCCAGTACACGGATCAGTTCGCGAAAATCAACACGGTCGTCGGCCGTATAATAAAAAATGGCTTTGGTGCGGTCGCCCTGGTACTCTACGTCGCTGATCTTCATGTCCAGGTTCAGGGAGGAAGCGATCTCCCTTGACCGGAACATGGTTGAATCTTCCTGACGGACTGCGGTTACCCACTTTTCAATGTCCGACACCTTGGCTTTCCTGTAAACCCGGCGCAGTTCCGTCGATTTTACAGGAAAG
>PWIY01000055.1 GCA_003560215.1 Bacteroidales bacterium
CAACCTCCCTGACGGCCTGGTGAAAAGCCTTTTCTGAAGGATTCTTCGCTTCTACCAGATCCATGAATTTTTTAAGTGTAGCGTCCATTGTTTTGGGTTTAATGAGTAAATAAAAAATGTCTTCAAAGCAATGTTAGGGCATTTTAGGGGGTTAACAGAAAAATTGTCAAAACAAATTTTTATTGGATTATTCTTGCATATGTCCGATATTTTTATATGGAAGCTTAAAGGATTCTCTTCAGGGCCTGAATGATAATCACCGGCCTATTCTTCAACAGAAATTTGTAAATTCATGGATATAATTGCTATCATTGCATTCATGAAAGATAAAAAAGACACACAAGCTTCCGGCCAGGGTAAATCTTATTCAGCAACCCCGCCCGAGCAATCGCTGACCATCAGCCAGGAAGAAATCCAGAAGCTGCTGCGCGAAAAGAAAGAACGGCTGAAAGAGCTGGGTGCCATCCACCAAACAACCAACATTCTGAAGGAGGAGAAGAGCATTCCGGAGATGCTGCAGCAAATCGTGAAAGTGCTTCCCCCCGCATGGCAGCACCCGGAAGATGCAGTGGCGCGGATCAAATACGGCGACAAGGAATTTCTCAGCAAATCAAAGCTTAAGGAAACTCCCTGGGTGCAGCGCAAGACATTTGAAACCATTGACGGCACGGAAGGTGCCATTGAAGTGTTTTATCAAAAGGAATTTCCTGAGGAGGAAGAAGGTCCTTTTTTTATTGAAGAGCGGCAACTGATCAACAACCTGAGCAGCCTGATCACCGGGCACCTCAATACCCGGATCGGAAAAGAATTGTTGCAGAAGGAAAAGCCTTCAAAAAATGAAGTAGCAACACTTCCCGGTGAACAGTCGCACGCTGCCATGAGCCGTCAATTGTTGCAGAAATTTCTGAACAAGCACAATTCTGACCGTGACATTTACCATGACCTCATGCAATACAAGGTTCGCGAGATCCTTCTTGTGGCCAACCTGTATGATGCCTACATCATTGAGGAAGAGGGGCGGTTTTTTGAACAGGTGACCGGCGAGTATCACCAGCTCAACCTCTCCTCTGCGCCCAGGATCACAGGAGTGTCGACCCCCGAAGAGGCCCTGGAGAAATTGCAGGAAAAACACTTCGACATGGTGATTGTCATGATGGGCGTGGAAAAGTCCACCCCCATCCAGTTAAGCCGGATCATCAAACAAATCTACACCAACATCCCCATTTTTATGTTGCTGAACAACAACAGCGACATTGCCCTGTTTGAAGACGGGAAAAAGCCCATTACCTCCATTGACAAAGTCTTTGTCTGGAACGGCGACTCCAAGGTTTTTCTGGCCATGGTCAAATACAATGAGGACAGAACGAATGCGGAGAACGACACAAGAATCGGGATGGTACAGGTTATCCTGCTGGTGGAAGATTCGGCCAAATACTACTCCCGGTACCTTCCCATTCTTTACTCCATTGTGATCGAACAAACCCAGCATCTGATCGAAGAGGTCAACACCGACGAACTGTACAAGCTACTTAAGATGAGGGTCAGGCCAAAAGTACTGCTTGCTTCCTCTTATTCTGAAGCCATCACCCTGTTCAATCAATACAAAGACAATCTGCTTTGCCTGATTTCAGATGTTAAATTTGAGAAAGATGGCGAGATGGACAGCCGGGCCGGTCTGAAGCTGATGGAATATGCCAAACGGTCCATGCCCAACCTCCCCACAGTGCTTCAGTCATCAGACCCTGAAAATGCCACCGAAGCATACAAGCTCCAAAGTACTTTCATCAACAAAAATTCAGACACACTGAAGCAGGATCTGCAGAGTTTTATCAACTACTACCTTGGGTTCGGGCATTTTATCTATAAGGATGAAACCGGCCGCCGCGACATTGCCGTGGCCCGCTCAATGAAAGAGTTCCGCACCCACCTGAAAACCATTCCGGAAAACTCACTGCTCTATCATGCAAAAAAGGATCATTTTTCACACTGGCTCATGGCAAGGGGTGAAATCCAGATTGCACGGCGCATCAAGCCACTGAAAGTGGATGATTTCAAATCTCCGGGCAGTTTGCGTCAGTACCTCATTGATGTCATTGACGAATGCATCCATGACAAGCAGCGTGGAAAAGTGATCAATTTTGAAGAATCAGCCCTTCTTGACGACACCAATATCGTGAGTATGTCGCCGGGGTCACTGGGAGGCAAGGGACGAGGTCTGGCTTTCATCAACATGATCATCAACAACTTTGACTTTAAAGAGCTGGTGCCCGATATCCGGATTACCACCCCCCGTACCTCCATCATCGGCACAGAGGAGTTTGAACGTTTTATTCACAACAATGAGCTCTATAACAAAATTTACGGCGAAACGGATTATGACAAGATCAAAACGCTTTTCCTTGACGGGCATCTCACCCCCACCCTCCGTAAACGCCTGAAATCATATCTTTCGGTAAACCAAAAGCCTTTGGCCATCCGGTCATCCAGCTTATTTGAAGATTCCCTGATGCAGCCATTTGCCGGGATCTTTGACACCTTCTTGCTCCCCAACAACCATCCTGATCCTGAGGTAAGGCTCAAACAGACCATGGATGCGATAAAGCTTGTATATGCCTCTATCTTCTCGCCCACCGCACAATCATATTTCAAGGCGGTGAACTACAAGATCGAGGAGGAAAAAATGGCCGTGGTGATCCAGGAAGTGGTCGGACACCAGTATGAAAACTTTTTTTATCCACATATCAGCGGGGTGGCGCAATCCTATAATTTCTATCCGTATTCATACATGAAGCCCGAGGAAGGTTTTGCCTCCATCGCCATGGGGTTGGGAAAATATGTGGTTGAAGGGGAAAAAACCTACCGTTTCTCCCCGGTTCACCCCCAACTTGAGATGTATACCCCGAAAGAGTTGTTCAAAAATTCACAGGTGCACTTTTACGCAGTGGACTTGAACAAGGAAGAGCTGAATCTGCTGGAAGGCGAGGATGCCGGACTTACCAAGCTGGAAATTGACAAAGCTGAAAAACACGGTACACTGAAGCATTGCGCATCGGTATACGACTTCAACAGCGAACGTACCATTCCCGGGATCACAGATGCAGGGCCACGTGTGGTGAACTTTGCCAACATTCTCAAGTATGACTACATCCCGTTGGCCAAATCCATCGAATCCCTTCTGGATATCATTGCCGAATCAATGGGCACCCCCATAGAGATGGAGTTTGCCATTGACCTGAATAAGGACAGAAACGGAGAAGCTTCCTTCTACCTGCTGCAGATCAAACCCCTGATCAAAAACATCATTGAAACCGATATCAATATTGAAAACATTGACAATGAGCGACTGTTGCTTTACAGTGAAAACGGCATGGGTAACGGCCGGATCACGGGCTTGCAGGATGTGGTATTTGTGGACCCGGACCGCTTTGACAAGCTGAAAACTGAAAAAATCAGGGATGAGATCAATGAAATCAATGCCGGTCTTGCGGAAAACGACAGAAAATATATCCTGGTAGGACCCGGAAGGTGGGGAACCCGTGACCGTTTCATCGGGATTCCTGTGAACTGGTCACAGATCTCAAATGCGCGCATCATTGTGGAGGTCAGCATGGAGGATTTCCCACTGGACGCATCCCTGGGTTCTCACTTTTTCCACAACGTTATTTCCATGAATGTGGGCTACTTCTCAGTGAAACACAACGACCTGATTGATTACATCGACTGGGACAAATTGAAGAATGCCCGCATCATTGAGGAAAAAAAATATGTAACACACATCCGTTTCAGCAAACCGCTGGAAGTGGTCATGGATGGGAAAAAAAGAGCTGCCCTGATCTACCACGGAGAAAACAAAACCAATAAACAAGTAAGCAAAAAACAAGCAAGTTCCAGAAAAGAATGAAAGCCGAACAGTCCAAATATCACTACGACGAGAAATTCTCCACCGACACCTATGAGTTCAAGGAGATCTCTTATGAGGATCTGATGCAGAAACGAATCATCAATGTGCTGCTCATTTGCAGTAACTATGATGCTTTTATGCTGGAAGAGGACGGCAGAATCAACGAAAAAATTTTTCTTGAGTATACCTCCAAGAACCTTCGTTACCCTCCTCAATTCACCCAGGCCAGTTCCTCCGAAGAGGCTTTCCGGAAACTTGAAGAAAAAGATTTTGACCTGGTGATCACCATGTTGAACGTGGGTCGCATCGACTGCTTTGAAATGGCCAAAAAGGTCAAAAAGCGGCATCCCGGAATTCCGATTGTGGTACTCACACATTTTTCCCGTGAAGTTTCCATGAAGCTTCGCAATGAGGATCTCAGCTCCATTGATTATGTCTTCAGCTGGCTTGGAAACGCCGGCCTCCTGCTGGCCATCATCAAATTGCTGGAAGACCGGATGAATGCGGATTTTGACATTGAGAGCGTGGGCGTTCAGGGCATTCTGCTGGTGGAAGACTCGGTCCGCTATTATTCCTCGTACTTACCCACCATTTACAAGGTAATTTTTGACCAGACAAATGAGTTGATGACGGAAGGGCTCAATGAGCACCGCAAAACCCTCCGAATGCGTGCCCGCCCCAAGATACTGCTTGCAAAAACCTATGAGGAAGCCTTGTCTCTGTACAAAAAATACAGGGACAACCTGCTGGGGGTAATTTCCGATATCAGCTATTCCAAAGACGGCAAAAGAGATAACCAGGCCGGGGTCAAACTGGCCACCCATATCCGAAAAAAGAACAGCCAGATCCCTATCCTGCTGCAGTCATCAGAGAAGTGGGATGCCACAATCAACAAAAACATTGATGTCAGCTTTATCAATAAGTACTCCAAAACGCTGCTCATTGAACTCAAACACTACATCAAGGAGAATTATGGTTTTGGTGATTTTGTGTTTAAAAATAAAGATACCGGCATGGAACTTGGCAGGGCCAATAACCTCCACTCCTTGCAGGTAAAAATCACCCATGCTGATCCGAAAGTACTGGAATACCATGTGTCAAACAATCACTTTTCCAGATGGCTCAAGGCCAGGGCCCTTTTTTCCATTGCCAATGTGTTTGCCCAGAAAAGCCGCGATGACTTCAATAATGTGGAAGAGATCAGGAGCTACCTGATTGACACCATCGCCAATTACCGGCGTACAAAGGGGCGCGGCATCATAGCCAGTCATCTCGATGAATACGCGGTTTTCACCAGGCTCGGAGACGGGCAGCTTGGCGGAAAGGCACGCGGACTGGCTTTCATTGATTCGGTAATCAACAAACACAAGATCATGAACCACTGGGAAGGAGTCAATGTATCCATTCCCCGTACCGTGGTGCTCACCACAGATATCTTTGATGAATTCATGGAGGAAAATGAACTCTATGATTTTGCCTTGTCTGATGTGAGCGATGACGAGATACTGAATCGTTTTGTCCAAAGCAAAAGTCCGTCAAGGATGCGTTCCTACATCAAGGAAATTGTTGATTTTTTCAAATCACCCCTTGCCGTCAGATCCTCCAGCTTGCTGGAAGACAGCCATTATCAGCCGTTTGCCGGAGTTTACTCCACATACATGATCCCCAACAACCACAGCGATCGCAACGTATGCATACAGCAACTGGATCAGGCGATCAAAAGTGTTTATGCGTCGGTTTTTTACGGTGAAAGCAAGGCTTATATCGAAGCCACTTCCAACGTAATCGATGAGGAAAAAATGGCCGTGGTCATTCAGGAGTTATCGGGTCGTTCGTATGAAAATATGTTCTATCCCACCATTTCCGGGGTAGCCAGATCCGTGAATTTTTACCCCATCGAACCCGAAAAATATGAGGATGGTGTAGCCAACCTAGCATTCGGACTTGGAAAAACCATTGTGGATGGCGGGGTTTCCTTCCGTTTTTCACCAAAACATCCACACAAAGCCCTGCAGCTGGCCAATACAGATATTGCACTGCGAGACAGTCAACGGGAGTTTTACAGCCTGAACCTGGATCCTGAAAAATATCACCCGGCCGTTGATGATACGATCAGTTTGCACAAACTCAGAATCCGTAATCTGAAAGGCTCCTCTGCACTGAAATATGTGGCATCCACCTTTGATTATGAAGATCAGATCATTCGCGATGGCCTTTATGAGGGAGGCACCCGCATCATTACTTTTGCCAATGTACTCAAACACGGTTCGTTCCCCCTGGCCGAAATACTGAACAAACTACTCAGGATCGGACAGCGGGAAATGAACAACCAGGTGGAGATCGAATTTGCTGTCAACCTGGATGTGCCCAAAAAAGAAAAACAACAATTCCATTTCCTTCAAATCCGTCCGGTGGTGGAAACCCAGGAAAAAAACAGGGTCAGGATCAGCGCCCATAAAAAAAGCAGCACAATCGTCATCAGCCAAAACGCCCTGGGCAATGGGATCATTGAAGGGATCAATGATTTTATTTATGTGAAGCCAGAGTCGTTTGATGCAGCCCATACTGAAAAGATTGCAGAAACCATCGGAAGCCTGAATAAGCGGTGCCAGCAAGAGAATCGTTATTATATCCTGGCCGGTCCGGGCCGCTGGGGTTCCAGCGATCCGTGGCTTGGTGTACCGGTTAAGTGGGCGCAGATTTCCGCAGCCCGGCTGATCATTGAATCGGGGTTGAAGGACTTCAGGATCGACCCCAGCCAGGGAACCCATTTTTTCCAGAATCTGACTTCTTTCAGCGTGGGATACTTCACCATCAATCCATTTATGAATGACGGTCATTATGATGTTGACTTTCTCAATAAACAGGAGGCTGTTTATGAGGATGACTTTGTCAGACATGTCCGTTTTGACTGCCCTGTCACCATAAAAATTGACGGTAGCAAAAAGGCCGGAATTGTACTGAAACCAGGCTAAATTATTTTGTTCTTTTCGTTTGGTTTATACACAAATAAGGCATAAATTCGCTACCGAATTGCTAATTAATTAACAGCAATTGATTTATTCATTTTTTAAATCACCCCTATTATGAATTTAGAAAAGATAATGGCAGACCTGGAGAAAAAAAATCCAGGCGAAAAAGAGTTCTTGCAGGCAGCAAGGGAAGTTTTGGAAACCATCATTGACGTGGTGGAAGAAAACCCGAAATACCAGGCTGCCAATATTATTGAACGGATCACCGAGCCGGATCGTGTGATCTCCTTTAAAGTGGAATGGATGGATGACAAAGGCAACGTCCAGGTAAACCGTGGCTACCGTGTTCAGTTTAACAATGCCATCGGACCTTACAAAGGAGGTTGCCGTTTCCACCCGAGTGTTACACTGAGCGGTCTGAAGTTTCTGGGCTTTGAGCAGATCTTCAAGAACAGCCTGACCACATTGCCCATGGGCGGTGCAAAAGGTGGCAGTGATTTCAACCCCAAGGGTAAGTCACAGGCTGAGATCATGCGTTTCTGCCAGGCCTTCATGAGTGAACTGTATAAATACATCGGACCCGACACCGACATCCCCGCCG
>PWIY01000189.1 GCA_003560215.1 Bacteroidales bacterium
CAATTACAGGGAGACCGCATGCCATGGCTTCAATCAGCACCACCCCGAAAGCTTCGAAGTGGCTGGGAAGCAGGAATGCATGGGCCTGGTGCAACCAATCCCTGACCTTATCTCTGGAAAGCCTGCCCGTAAAACGGACCACTTCGTTGAGGGATGCATCCCGGACGGCTTTTTTCAGTGATGCACCTTCGGTGCCGTCTCCACCAATGATCAGCCGGAAATCAGGCTTCTGTTCCTTCAGCAGACCAGCGGCTCTGATCAGGGTATGCATTCCCTTTTCGGGTACCAGATGGGCAAGCGAAAAAAAGGTGAAGGTTCCCGGCGGCCGGCCACCGTGCCGGGGATGAAAAAAATCTGTGTCTGTCAGGTTTGGAATCGTAAGGATGTTTTCTTCCGCTACCCCTGCAATGCCTGCAATTTTCTCCTTCAGGGCATCGCTGACAACAACAATTTGGTCGGCGTTTGCAAAGGCTTCCCGGACCAGCGGCAGGTGCCAGTCTCTGAAAAGCTCTGCGGCATGCGGGTTTGGGGTCACAAAGCGTCCACGGTGTTCGGTAACTACATAGGGAACTCCTGTGTCCTTTTTAATCGCAGCAGCAGCCACACCTGCCCAGATGCTGCTGTGTACCTGCATCACGTCGGGCCTGCCATGTTTGTCGATGTACTGAAAAACCAGTTTTTTCATCCTCCGGATCCACAAACGGGCATTGGGCCTTTCCACAAACGGAATGATGGGGAAGGGGGTTCGGAATTCCCTGATTCCCTGATCCATCGCAGAGTAGCTGTAAGACCTTTTCCATAACAGGCCGGGGTTTTGTTTCAGGCTGACCGGGTCAGCGGAAACGACTGATACGTTCATCCCGGCCGCTGAAAGTGCCCTGGCATGATCCCTGAAAAATGTGCCACCCCTGGGCGGATACCAGGAAGGGATTACGAGCACCGATCGGGGATTCAGGGGAGGTTGCATGGGTCTGGTGTATGGCAATTATTTTATTCGTGTGCGTTGACAAATGTCGTAAAAATAATGTATATTTGCACTCGCAATTAAACGGTGACTATAGCTCAGCTGGTTAGAGCACCAGATTGTGGTTCTGGGGGTCGTGGGTTCGAATCCCATTAGTCACCCGACAGCCTCTCCGATTGGAGGGGCTTTTTTTATACATTTCTCCCCATTTGGATTAACTTTGCGTGATCAACTGACTGAAATGGCATGCAACTCTCCGAGGTAAAGGCCTTTATTCGGAAAGATCTCCTGCTTGAGTGGCGGCAAAGGGCCACCATTGGCGGGGTTCTCCTGTATCTTGTTTCCACCGTTTTTGTAGCCTACCTGGTTTTTGAGGGACTGGCAGACCTGCGAACCTGGAACGCCCTGTTCTGGCTTATTTTGCTGTTTACTGCCATCAATGCCATTCAGAAAAGCTTTTTGCAGGAAAATGAAAGCCGGCATTTGTATTATTATACCCTGATCAGTGCCCGGGGCGTGATCAATGCGAAAATGATCTACAATGCATTGCTCATGACTGTTCTGGGGCTGGCCGGGTTGCTTGTGTTCGTGATGTTCATGGGGAACCCCATTGCTTCCCCCGGCTTATTTCTGATCAACATGATTCTGGGAACGGTTGCTTTCTCAGCCGTTTTGACGCTGATATCTGCCATAGCTTCCGGAAGCCGGAACAATTTCACCCTGATGGCCATACTGGGATTTCCACTGGTCCTCCCCATGTTGCTCGTGCTGATCAGGGTTTCCGGGCTGGCCCTGGAGGGTGCCATTTTTTCCCCGGCCATCCCTGACCTGTTGATCCTTCTTTCACTGATCTGCATCACTTTCATTCTGTCTAACCTTTTATTTCCTTATATTTGGAAAGAATAGCCATCCAAAAATGAAATCAATCCAACATAAATGGTGGAAAATTGCCGGGGTCATCATACTCGTTTATGTAATCGCGGGCGGTTTTCTTTTTGATGTTCCGGCATTCCCCGTGATCCAGCAAAGCATCCGGAATGTTTATTTCCATGTGGGAATGTGGTTCGGTATGATATTTATCCTGCTGATCTCGCTGGGGTACAGCATTCGTTTTCTGCTTTACCGGGTTCCTGAAGATGACATGAGGGCGTTGTCGGCAGTCCGGACAGGATTGCTGTTCGGGACCCTCGGGCTGCTCACCGGCATGATATGGGCCAAATTCACCTGGGGGGCTTTCTGGGTCAACGACCCGAAGCTGAACGGTGCTGCCGTGGGTATGCTTGTTTACCTGGCATACATGGTTTTAAGGGGGTCAGTGGATGAAGAAGACAAGAGGGGCCGGCTGGCAGCGGTGTACAATATATTTGCTTTTGTGCTTTTTTTCGTGTTTATCATGATCATCCCCCGGATGGCAGCTGCATCCATTCATCCCGGCACGGATGGCAACCCCGCGCTCTCAGTGGGCGACCTCGCCCCTGAAATGAGAAAAGTGTTTTTCCCGGCCATGGCCGGATGGTTCATCATGGCCTGGTGGCTCTATTCGCTTTTGTACCGCAGCACCCGAATTGATCATAAAATCTCTGAACTGAAAAACAATTAACCAACAGAACGCATGACTGAAGGAAAAATCATGGTGGTCGCTTTATTGCTGGTAATTATATTCCTGGGCATCACAGCTTTTTTGTTTTACCTGGAAAAGCGCATCAGGGTTTCGGAAACGAAGCTTAAAAAACTCGAAGAGGAGAAAAATAGGGATAAGGAAAGCTGATCATATGAAAAAGTCACATGTGCTGGCACTGGTTTTTGTAGCCATCGCCCTTGGCGCAATCATCGGAACTGTGTATAATGCCGATACCTATGCGGTGTTTGCCGAGGCACGGGCAAATCCCGAAAGGGAATTCCATATCATTGGCGAACTGGTTAAAGAGCAGCCCGTAAAGGAGGAGGTGAGGGACAATGCCCTGACGCTCACCTTTACCATGCGCGACAGCAGCGGAGAAGAAGCCGAGGTGCTTTTTTTCGGCGGGAAACCCCAGGATTTTGAACAATCGGATGAGGTGGTGCTGATCGGGAAATATGAGGGCGATCGTTTTGTTGCAAGCAGCCTCTTGCTGAAGTGTCCCTCAAAATACAACCCCGAAGGCCTTGACCAGGATACGGATGATAGGCAGGAGTATGTGTTTGACTAAAACGGCCCTGTACTATTTTACCCGTTCTGCGTATGCTTTGGAATGGGTGTCAACTTTGATTTTTTCACCGGTTTCAATAAACAGGGGAACATTTACGGTGGCGCCGGTTTCTACTGTGGCGGCCTTGAGTGTATTGGTGGCGGTGTCACCTTTAACTCCGGGTTCTGTGTAAGTTACTTCCAGTTCCACAAACGGCGGAAGATCCACACTCAGGGGGCTTTCAGTATCTGCATGATAGGTGATCTCCACCTCCTGCCCTTCTTTAAGCAACTCAGGAGCGTCAATCAGATGCTCTTCAATGCTTACCTGTTCAAAATCTGTGGTATGCATGAAATGATAGCCTAGGTCGTCCTTGTAGAGAAACTGGTAAGGCCGGCGCTCCACACGTGCCACATTCACTTTTACCCCTGCATTGAAGGTGTGCGGCAATACCTTGCCGGTTTTCAGGTTTTTTAGCTTGGTGCGCACAAAGGCACCGCCTTTACCCGGTTTTACATGCTGGAATTCGACGATGGTGTACAGTTCGTTATTCATTTCCAGGCATAAACCATTTCGGAAATCTGATGTTGTTGCCATAGGCTGGTATAAATCAACAGTTTTGGTGAAAATCGGCACAAAATTAATAAAAAAATCCCACTTAGTCTCCCGGCACCGGTTCGTTAAGTTTACAATTCCATCACGGGGTCATCCGGATCATATTCTTCGGGGTTATGATTGGATGCGATGACGATTGTTTTGTCCCTGCCGTATTCTTTCAGGAGTCTTTTGTACCAGTCTCTGGATTCTTTGTCAAGGTTCGTGCATGGCTCATCGAGCAGAACCAGTCCGGATGAAGGCATCAGGGCCAGTACCAGCTTTACCCTTTGCTTCATTCCTGAGGAATAATACCTGATTGCCTTGTCGCTGCTGGCTGTGAGCCCGGCTACTTCAAGAATATGGCCGGCTTCGGGTTGTTTTGGGAAAGGTTTAAATCGTTGATGAAAGGCAATCAACTCCGGGAAAGTGAACTCCTCAGTCGGTTCAAGGCCGGGTGCGGCCATTGCCACATATTTGTAGATCAAATCGGGGGGCAGTGACCGATTGTCATGGTGCCAGGCTATTTGGCCTTCGGAAGGGGTTCGAAAGCCGGCGATCATTTGCAGCAGGGTTGATTTTCCACTTCCGTTCTTCCCTGCGATGACCTGTCTCTTCCCCGGGCTGACCTGCAGATCGATGCCCCGGAATACCCATTTCCCCCCGAACTTTTTGCCGGTGCCTGATAATTCGACCTGTATCATACAGGCGGTTTATTTGTCATTGTATGAATAGCCCTTCATGATCCCCCTGCTTGATTTGCTGATGAAGCTCAGGATCTCATCCCTTTCGGGAGATGCAGCTATTTCTGTTTCAATGTAAGTCAGGGACTGGCTGACATTCATGTTCTTCAGGTAAATAACCCTGTAGATGTCCTGAATCTGGTTGATCTGTTCACTGGTGAACCCGCGTCTGCGCAGCCCGATGGAGTTGATGCCCACGAAAGACAGGGGGTCCCTTGCTGCTTTCGTATATGGGGGGACATCTTTACGAACCAGAGATCCTCCCGATATCATTACATGGGTTCCGATGTTCACAAACTGATGGACGGCAGACAATCCGCCAAGAATGGCAAAGTCATGCATGGTGATATGTCCTGCCAGGTTTGCTGCATTGGCAAGGATGCAGTGATTGCCGATCACGCAGTCATGTGCCATATGCACATAAGCCTTCAGGAGGCAATTGCTGCCAATTACTGTTTTGTTGCTTTCCTTTGTGCCCCGGTTAACGGTGACAAACTCGCGGATGGTGGTGTTGTCTCCGATCTCTACGGTGGTTTCCTCACCTGCATATTTCAGGTCCTGTGGTGCGGCACTGATCACGGCACCCGGAAAAATTTTGCAATTTTTTCCGATACGTGCCCCTTCCATGATGGTTACATTGGAACCGATCCAGGTTCCCTCACCAATTTCCACGTTTTTGTGGATCGTCACAAAAGGTTCAATGACAACATTCCTGGCAATATTTGCCTGTGGATGGACGTAAGCTAATGGTTGGTTCATTACGTTGGTTTATTTTTTGCTAATTTGTGCCATCATTTCTGCTTCCATAACCACATTGCTGCCGACGTAGGCAACTCCGCGCATATGGCATATTCCCCTTCTTACAGGTGCCATCAGGCTCATCCTGAACACAAGGGTGTCGCCAGGCACAACTTTTTGTTTGAAACGAACATTGTTGATCTTCAAAAAGTAGGTATTGTAATTTTCCGGGTCATTGACAGTTGACAGAACCAGAATGCCGCCTGCCTGTGCCATGGCTTCTATTTGCAGCACCCCCGGCATGACCGGTTCATTGGGGAAGTGGCCTGCAAAGAAAGGCTCATTCATGGAAACGCTTTTTACCGCAACCACCGAGGAATCTGTAACCTCAATGATTTTGTCCACCAGGAGGAAAGGCGGCCGGTGGGGCAGCATTCTTTTGATATCGTTGATGTCATAAACCGGAGGCTGATCCGGGTTGTACCTGGGAATCTGCTCCTGGTCGATGCGGGCTTTGATGTGCTTCTTGAGTAATTTTGCGAACAGCACGTTGGAAGCGTGTCCTGGTTTGGAGGCAATGATGTGACCTTTGATGGGTTTTCCGGCCAGGGTCAGGTCACCGACCATGTCGAGCAGCTTATGCCGTGCCGGTTCATTCGGGAAAGCCAGCTCCAGGTTGTTCAGTATTCCTTCATTGCGAACTTCTACGGTGGGTTTATTGAATACACCGGCCAGCCTGTCCAGCTCTTTTTGGTTGACCGGTCTGTCTACAAATACGATGGCATTGCTCAGATCCCCGCCCTTGATAAGGTTCTGGGAAAGCAAAAATTCCAGTTCATGCAGAAAAACGAAAGTCCGGCAACCCGCGATCTCATCCCTGAATTCGTTGACATGATTCATGCTTGCATGCTGATGACCGAGCACCTTTGATTCATAATCGATCATACAGGTAATGCGGTAATTATCAGCGGGTACGGCAATTATCTCACAATCTTTTTCCTCATGATACATCCGGATTGGCTCCCTGACCTCAAAATAATCCCTGAAGGCATTCTGTGAAACGGTGCCTGCTTTCAGAATGGCGTCGGTATACACCTTGCTGCTGCCGTCAAAGATCGGTGTTTCCTCGCAGTTTATTTCAATGATGGCATTGTCGATACCGGTGCCGGTGATGGCCGCCAGTACATGTTCAACGGTAAGGACCCGGATGCCGTCTTTTTCAAGGGTGGTTCCTCTTTCGGTTTCTGAAACCAGAAGGGCATCTGCATCGATAAAGGCACCTTCGCCGATATCGGTACGCAGAAAACGAATGCCCGAGTTTTCCTGGGCAGGCTTGATTGTAAGATGAACGGTTTGTCCTGTATGGAGACCCGCGCCCTCAAGGGTTACGGGCTGCTTGATTGTCTTTTGTTTTTCATTCATAATTCAAGGGTTGAGATAATTGTCATCACCGTCCGGAGGTTATTTAAAATGGAAAAATACGGAACGGGCCGGCAAATATAACAACTATTTTTTCTGTTTCACTTCCTTTTCCAGTTCGTCAATCCGCTTGACCAGTTTCTCAAAATTCTTGAAATAGATGAAGGCTTTACGGTATTGGGAGGCCTCCATGGCCGGTGACCCCATTACAATCTGTCCATCCTGGATGTTAGAAGGAACTCCTGCCTGGGCAGCCATCTTTACATTGTCACCAATGGTAATATGGCCGCTTATTCCGGCCTGCCCCCCTATCATGCAGTTTTTCCCGATTTTCGAGGAGCCTGCAACGCCCGACTGTGCAGCCATTACAGTATTTTCACCTATGGTTACGTTATGTCCGATCTGGATCAGGTTGTCCAGTTTCACTCCTTTCCGGATGATTGTGGATCCCATGGTCGCCCGGTCAATGGTGGTGCCTGCACCAATCTCTACATTGTCTTCAATAATCACATTCCCGATCTGGGCCACCTTCATGTAATTGTTGTCACTCTGGGGGGCAAAACCAAATCCGTCGGCCCCGATCACCGCATTGGAGTGAATGGTGCATTTATTGCCGATCTGGCTGTTGTCATATATCCTGACCCCGCTGAATAGCGTTGTCTTTTTCCCGATCTTTGCCATGTCACCGATATAGCAATGGGGGTGAATCCGGGCACCTTCTTCGATTACAGCGCCATCACCGATATAGACAAACTCACCGATATACACATCCGCCCCGACATCTGCTTTCGGAGAGATGAATGCAAGTTCAGAAATGCCCGTTTTTTCCGGGATGCTGTTTTTGTATAATTCCAGTAATTTGGCCAGCGCACCATA
>PWIY01000308.1 GCA_003560215.1 Bacteroidales bacterium
CAGGTGAAAAGTAATCTTCGTTGACGGGGCTCGGATCGAAATAGGCCCCTGCCCGAACCAGCAACTCCTGGTTTACGCGGTACTCGCCTCCTATTCTGGCAATGAGTGTGTTGCTGTAATTTCTTGGGTTGCGGCTGTCTGCCAGGGCGGGCGTATTGGTTTCAAAATCGAAATGCAATTCCTCATACACATCCCAGAAGACATAATTCAGAGAAATTCCTGCCATCAGGTCGCGTGTGAACTGGTACGACAATCCGAAATCCAGGTTGGCCGGCAACGGCAGGCTGACTGCCACCCTGTTTTCGGCCGGAAAATTCCCGGCAAGGGATGAAGGTACCGAGAATAAGGCATCTGCATCCTCCAGGTCCATGTCAATGTGTGAACGGTAGCTGAGTCCGGCTTTCAGCCCGCCCGGGTGGGAAAACTGGATGCCTGCATTGAAACCGTAATTGGCGGTGCTGCCTTCAATGCTGACCCGGCCTTCGCCCCCGGGACCGGTAACCGGCAATGCCTGTACCATATCCACAGTGCCAAGTGCATAAACGAAGCCTGCCCCAACCGACACCATATTGCTGATGCGGTAAGAAATCGTTGGCTGGATGGTGATGGCACGGAGCGAAATGTCCTGTATCAAAAAGCGGCCGGCCCAGCCTTCTTCCCAGGAGAGGTTGTTTCCGTAAGGGGTGTTGACTGCCACACCGGCGGCCAGTCTGCTGGTTAGACGGGTGGCTGCATAAAAATAGAAGGGGGTGCCGGGCGAATTGTCAGTTTTTGCCTTGTAAACGGACGGATGTTCCATCCGGAAAGCTGTGTTTGCAAATATTCCGCTGGCGCCCCCGAGAATGCTTACCTGCTGCGGCATCATGGCCATGCCCCCGGGGTTGAAAAAGGCGGTGCTGGCATCCATGTGGAGGGAGGTCCCGATCAGGCCCATCCCTGTTTGTCTCTGCCCGTGCAGACTTACCTGGTAACCTCCGGCCATCGACAGGGAAGCAGAAAGCAGCAGGAAAGCTGCTCCTAAAGCAAAAAAACGCATCATTTGGTTATGGTATTTGGTTAAGAATGATTTAAGTAATCCACCAGTTTGAATCGATCATTGAATCCGGCAGGGATAAAAACCACGCAATATATAAAAAAAACAAATACATTAAACATTTGTTTATGGCGAACATTAAATACAGAATGCCCCCGGATACGCGGAGGGTTGTCATGTTGGTGATGAAAGCCTGCATCAGTCCGGTGTTTGGGTGGATTCAGCTGTACTGAAAACTGCTCCCGCCGATGAATTCTCTGAGGATGGATGTGGGCGGGATATCAAGCGGGTTGATGGGAATGAGCAGGGAGAGAATTCTGGTCAGCCTTTTTACTTCTTCACGGATCTGCTCATTTTCCGCCTTTTCAGGGTCTGCAATGGCCGGTGCATAGTGGGAAAAAACAGCCAGTTCATAAACCAGCGCAGAGTTGAAAATGGCATGCGCACTTTCCTGAAAGGGGAATATGCTGTGGTATTCGTTTTTCATGACGTCGGGCCACCGCCTGATGGTTTCGTTAAAACCATATCCCCGAAAGAGGTGATCGCGGACAAGCCTGCGGATCAGTCTGTGATCGGATGTGGACAATGGAAGGTGGTCGTGAATGTTCAGGGTGCTGAGGGCAGACACATACAGCCGGTAGGAAGGAACATCCAGGGTTTCATCCCACAATGCCGGGTTCAGGCCGTGTATGCCTTCTACGATCACATAGGTGTCCGGACTGATCTTTGTGGGTTTTTCTTCGGGAGTGGCTCCGCGGCCGTCAAAATGATATCTGGATAAATGGACTTCCCTGCCATCAAGCAGGTCGCGGATTTCTTTGCGAAACAGGTCAAGGTCCAGGGCCGTGATCTGTTCAAAATTTTTCATGCCCGTAACCGGATCGTCGGGAATGACGCTGTGCGGGAGGTAATAATTATCCAGTGACAGGATCAGCACCTCTTTTTTCATGACCTTCAGCTCGATTGCCAGGCGGTTGGCCGATGTGGTTTTCCCTGAGGAGGTGGGCCCGGCCAGGAAAATGATCCTGGGATTGCCGGTGTGTTGTACAATGCTTTCCGCAATCCGGGAAATACGCCGTGCCTGCCAGGCCTCGGATAATTTGATGAATTCGGGAAGTCTGTCCTGCCGGATGATGTCATTCAGTTCTGCAAAACTGCCGATCCCGAGGTGCATCATCGTTTCTTCCGTCTCTTCAAACCCGTGAAAATACTTGCTTGTTTCAGGCTTTGGCGGCATGACCCTGTCAAAAAATACCGGGTCGGCTATCAGGAAGAAGCCTTTGTGAAACGGAATGAGCCGAAAATCCGCCAGCCGCCTGTAATTTTTCTGAATGTGATTAAGCAGAAGCTCTCCGAAGCCATTGAGGTGTGCCAGTCGCAGACCATCGGGTTCTGTTTCAAATGGCTTTGATTTGATCAGGTGGATGACATCTTTCCGCTGGCTGGCTTCGAAGTATCGGAGGATTTTCTCCAGTGGAAGAACCTCATGCCTGAAGCTTTGCCGTTGTTCGATCATTTTCCGTATGCGGCCGGCAATGGCTTCCAGTTCACGGCCGCTGACGGAGTGATTTTTAAAATAGCCGTAAACCCCTCCGGGAATGCTGTAGGCAATGTAAAACTGTTTGTTTTTGAGTACCATTCCTGCAGCCTTGTTGAAAAGGACGAGCAAGTGTTCCATCAGGTTCCGGAAAGATTGCTGCAGGGCTTCCGGTGGCTTGTGGCCGGTGGTATAAAGCCTTGTATCCTGGAGGTTCATGTTGTGATGATCGGTGGTTGCAGAGAATAATAACAGTTGGCTGAGCAGACAAAGATACAGCTTTATCAGACATCCGGGGTTTGCCCGATCTGACCGTTTTCAAATGTAATTTTTTATTGTGAATTTGATAAAATTCATGTAGGTTTGCTACCATAAGCGACACCAAAAGCAAATATCAATCAAAAAACATATCACGCATGATTGACTTATCAACCACTTACATGGGCCTTCAGCTCAAAAGCCCGGTGATTGTCGGCAGTTCAGGATTGACAAAAAGTATCGGCAACCTTGAACAAATGGAGGAAAAAGGCGCAGGAGCTGTTGTTCTTAAATCTCTGTTTGAGGAACAGATCAAATTTGAGATCCGGAAGGTTTTTTCTTATGAGGAGGCCCAGAGCAGTTATACTGAAGCGGAAGATTATATCAGGAATTATGCACGGGAACATACCCTGGACGAATACCTTAATTTGATCCAGGAGGCAAAAAAGAAGCTTTCAATTCCTGTGATTGCCAGCATCAATTGCTCTACTGCACAGGAGTGGCCCGCTTTTGCCAAAAACATTCAAAAGGCCGGGGCTGATGCCCTGGAGTTGAATGTGTTTGTGTTGCCCGCCGACATTGAAAGAGAAGGGCGTGATTACGAACAATTGTATGTGGATGTTGCCGAAAATGTCAGGAAAGAAGTCAGCATTCCCGTGTCACTGAAAGTTTCCAATTATTTTTCCGGCCTCGCCCACACGGTCAAAAAGCTCAGCTGGACCGGGGTCAATGGCGTGGTACTGTTCAACCGCTTCTTTAATCCTGACGTGGATACAGAGTCATATAAGATCACCCCCGGCCATCTTTACAGTGAGCCAGAAGAGATCACCCACTCACTGCGCTGGATCGGGATCCTTTCAGGACAGCTTCAGACAGATCTTTGTGCTTCAACCGGTGTGCACGACGGGAAAGGTGTCATCAAGCAGCTGTTGGTTGGTGCAAGGGCTGTTCAGGTATGTTCCACGCTTTACAAAAACGGGCTGGGTCAGCTGGATGTGATCCGGAACGAAATGCTGGAATGGATGGAGCAGCACAACTACACGAAAATATCTGACTTTCAGGGCCGAATGAGCCAGAAAATGACAAATAACCCCGCAGCATTTCTCCGCGTGCAGTTTATGAAGCATTTTGCAGGGATTGAATAGGGATTGAATAAACGCGGGGGCTGAATGCGAATGTAAGGATTTGCCGGGGCAATCACCCCTGAGCGTGTTGTTAAAGGCCGGGTTGCCGGCCTTTAGATTTTTTAACACCTGTGGCTTTGCATGCAATAAAATATATTGATATCTTTATACCTTTAAAAATTTATCACTTTTAATTTTTTAAGTGACTGATTATCAAGCAAAAAAGAAATGTTATGGCCAATAAAACGAAACTCATGTCTTTGGGAATTGCGCTTGGTGCTGTTTTACTGGTGTTTCTGGCCCATTCTTTAACAGGTTCGGGAACATCCGGAGAGGAAGCTACTGGCAACGAACAATCCGATCATGTGGTCATTCTGGATACGGATGGATTTGATGATGCCATCGCTGAGGGCGTGGTTCTTGTGGATTTCTGGGCCACCTGGTGTCCGCCCTGCCGCATACAGGGGCCGATCATTGAGGATCTGGCCGCAGAGATCAGTGACAGGGCCATCATTTCAAAACTGGATGTGGATGACCATGGAAGCATTGCCTCCCGTTACGGAATCAGCAGTATTCCCACCTTGCTTATCTTTAAGGACGGAGAAGAAGTGGAAAGGTTTACGGGCGTCCAGCAAAAGGAAACCTTGCTTGCTGTCCTGGAAAACCACCTCTGATGTGTAATTAATCAAGTAATCATCATAAAGTCTCACTTAATTAACTATGGAAAATTTAACCAAGGAAAATTTCAAGGAAAAAGTATTCGATTTTGAGAATAACAAGGAATGGGCATTTGCAGGCGACAAGCCCTGTATTATTGATTTTTATGCCGACTGGTGTGCCCCCTGCCGGGCACTGACTCCTGTCATGGAAGAGCTTTCGAAAGAATATGAAGGCAAGGTCGACATTTACAAGATCGATACCGAGAAGGAGCAGGAGCTGGCCGGTATGTTTGGCATTCGCAGCATTCCGTCTATTTTGTTTGTTCCGAAAGATGGTCAGCCCCAGATGGCCACAGGTGCGCTGCCCAAGGAAACCATCGAAAAAGCCATCAAAGATGTGCTGGCTGTGGAGGCTTGATATTTAAACCTGACCAATATGGAAACTGAAAAAACGGTCAAACAAGCGAATTCGGGGCAGGAGAAAAAGCAACTCCTGCCCCGGTATTTCTCCCGGGCAAAGTACCTTGTGTTTATCGGGATCTTTACCTTTGCCGGGGCAGCCGGCGGTTACCTGTATTATGCCCTGATCGGTTGCAATACCGGTTCCTGTGCCATTACTTCGAATCCTTACATGAGTATTGCCTGGGGCGGGCTGCTTGGCTACCTGCTGCCTGATTTTTTCGTAAAGGAAAAGAAGTAAGTTCTTCCTCATTCCATCCGTCCGGCATTCCATCCGTCCGGCTTATTTGTTAATCATGTGCATTTGGTGGTGTTGAACCGGTCAAAACCCTTTGCTATTTCGGGGCTCTTTTTATCAGGTAGGCTCCCAGTATTCCGAAAAAGATGTTGGGTATCCATACGGCCATCATGGGATGAAGATTGCCTTTGGTGGCAAAGGTTGTGGTTACCTGCATAAACAGGATAAAGGTAAAGCTCAGGGCGATCCCTGCCCCCAGATGCAATCCGATCCCGCCCCTGACCTTTTGGCTGGAGAGCGCCACCCCGATCAGGGTCAGCACCAGTGTGGAAAATGGAAAGGCCATCCGCCGGTGTCGTTCCACCTCATAAAAGCTGACCGCTTCAGAACCTTTCAGCCTTTCGTTGGCGATGAACTCATTCAACTCCCTGAAATTCATGGTTTCCATATCCTTCAGGTTCTGGATGAAGTCGTGGGGTGTGAGGGGCAGCACAGTGTCGAGTGTTCTGCCGAAACTCAGCTCTTCCTCCAGGCCATGTATTTCACGGATGTTGTAGTTCTCAATACGCCATTTGTCTTCTTCCTCATCGTACCTGGCCAGGTCAGCAAACAGCTTGTACTGGAGTTCACCCTGTTCAATTTTTTCCAGGGAGAAATGATAGCCCGTTTGCGTCCTTTCATTGAAAGATTCCAGGTAAATAAAAATTCCCGGGCGGATCTGCATGTGAATATGACGGCCTGCCGACAAGTCGGGCGACCGGACATATACATACTCAAATTCAAGCCTTTTCTCATTCGCCGCCGGAATCATCACATTGGAGAGATACACCGAAACAAGTGCCAGCAGCATGGCCGATATCATGTAAGGAACAAGCATACGACGGAAACTGACCCCGGAGCTGAGTATGGCAATAATCTCCGTGTTGAAAGCCATCCTGGATGTGAAAAAAACCACCGCAATAAAAGTGAACAGTGGACTGAACAGGTTGATGAAATAAGGAATAAAGTTTACGTAGTAAACAAAAACTATGTCGTAGAGGGGGGCCTGGTTCTCAATGAAATTATCAATCTTTTCCGACAGGTCAAAAATGACCACGATGAGAATGATCAGGGTAATGGCATAGACAAAAGTCCCCAGAAACTTTTTGATGATATAGATGTCCAGTTTTTTCAGCATGCCGGCGGGGACCCTGTTGTTTTTTCTGAATCGTTTTTTATTGGAGAACGGGGCAAATATACCCTTATTTCACAATCTCTGTGCCAAATCTCCGGTGATCAACCGCCTCCAGCTGTCAAAGGTATTGTTCATGATCTGTTCCCTGGCTTCTTCGGCCAGCCGGATAAAGAAACGAAGGTTGTGCAGGGTGGCGATCATCGGGCCGAGCATTTCCCCGGCCACAAACAGGTGCCGCAAATAGGCTTTTGTGTAGCGGCTGTCGACAAATGCATCTCCCTGCGGGTCGATGGGAGAGAAGTCGTGCTGCCATTTTCTGTTCCGGATGTTGATGATTCCCCTGCGGGTAAAAAGCATGCCGTTCCGGGCGTTGCGTGTGGGCATCACACAGTCAAACATGTCAACTCCGAGGGCGATGCATTCTATAATATTTTGCGGGGTGCCCACCCCCATCAGGTAACGGGGCTTGTCTGCAGGCAGAATGTCACAGACAAGCTCAGTCATTTCATACATGATTTCAGCGGGTTCACCCACCGAGAGTCCTCCGATGGCATTGCCATCCCTGTCGCAGTCTCTGATAAAAGAGGCCGACTCCCTGCGAAGATCTTTATAGGTGCTGCCCTGTACAATGGGGAAGAGGCTTTGTGAATAATCATACACCGGCTGTGCACTGTCAAAATGCGCACAGCAGCGCTTCAGCCAGTCGTGGGTCAGGTGCATGGATTGCCTGGCATAGCTGTAATCGCAGGGGTAGGGTGTGCACTCATCAAAAGCCATGATAATATCTGCACCGATGATTCGCTGTATATCCATCACCTTTTCCGGGGTGAAGGTATGTCTTGAACCGTCAATATGGGATTGAAACTGCACCCCCTCATGGTTGATTTTTCTGCGGTCTGTCAGGGAGTACACCTGGTATCCGCCGCTGTCGGTGAGCACCGGTTTATTCCAGGACATAAAACGGTGTATGCCACCTGCCTCATGTA
>PWIY01000298.1 GCA_003560215.1 Bacteroidales bacterium
GCAGTTGTTGGTTAGTTGGTTGTTGGTTTTTGTGGTGGAAAAATTTATGGCATTTTTTTTGATTTGTCATGATTGTATTAGATGAACATTTATCTTTACGCGCTGTTTAACAGTGGCTTTCTAATTTTTGGTTTTTTATCGGGTTAAATTATGAAGAAGAAAAAATTTGTCCTCATTGGCATTGGGGTCCTTTTGGTGGCCTCCTTGTGGTATTTTCTGCGTGACGAGGGGGTGACCATGGAGATGATCTGTGTACCCGTGGAACGCGGTGACTTTGATGTAAGTGTGTTTACCAGTGGTGAGCTGGAAGCGAAAAATTCAACTGATATTCTCGGGCCGAGCCGTTTGCGCCAGATACGGGTAAACAATGCACAAATCTCTGATATGGTACCGGAAGGAACGGTGGTCAGGAAAGGGGACTGGGTGGCAACCCTGGACCGTACCGATATAAGTAATCGTATTCTTGACAGGGAAACAGAGTTGGAGCAGCTCGAAACTTCCTTTACCCAGACACAACTCGACACAACCATGGAGTTGCGAAGTGCCCGCAATGACCTGGTTAACCTGCAGTTTGCCTATGAGGAAGCCAAAATCAGCCTGGAACAGTCCCAATATGAGCCCCCGGCCACTATCCGTCAGGCGGAAATCAGCATGGAGCAAGCCCAGCGGGCTTATGACCAGGCATTGGAAAATTACGAACTGCGCAGGCAACAGGCAGAAGCCAGGATGCGGGAAATTACTTCAGCCCTGAATCAGGAAAGGCGCCGTTATGAAGAAATCCTGGCGGTAATGGATGAATTTGAAATTTATGCTCCACAGGATGGCATGGTCATATACCGGAGAAACTGGGACGGAACCCGTTTTGGTGTGGGGTCGCAGATCAATGCCTGGGACAACACCGTGGCAACGCTGCCCGATTTTTCTGTGATGATGTCACGAACCTATGTCAATGAAATTGACATCAGCAGGGTAAGGGTCAATCAGCCGGCAGAGATCATTGTGGATGCATTTCCGGATAAGTCTTTCACCGGTTTTGTAACCGAAGTGGCCAATATCGGGGAGCAAAGACCCAACCAGGATGCAAGGGTGTTTGAGGTGAAGATTCAGATCAATGAGTCCGATACCATCATGCGTCCGGCCATGACCACAAAAAATACCATCATTACCCATGTGGAAGAGGATGTGTTGTTTATTCCCATTGAGGGAATCCATGCTGCCGATACCATAACTTATGTGTTTGTAAACAGAAATGACCGCCCGTATAAGCAGCAGGTGGTCACCGGTATTCGCAACGATGATCAGATCATTATCCGTGAAGGGCTTGACGAAGGAGACAGGGTGTACCTTACTGTACCACCCGATCCTGACGATATCCCCCTGAACACCTTATAATTGCTGTGTCGCGTGGTACTACTACTTTTTTATCGAGACCAGCGGAGTGATATTATGCCTCTGAACACCCTATAATTGCCATGTCATGAAGCTACTGGAAAAATATTTCTATAACCTGAATATTGCCCTGGAGTCGGTTTTCGCCAACCGCTTCCGTTCCATTTTGACTGCGCTTGGGATCATTTTCGGTGTGGCTGCCGTGATTGCGATGCTGGCAATTGGAAATGGCGCCCGGCAGGAAATTCTGGAGCAGATGAAGATGGTTGGGGTCAACAATATCATTATCCGTCCGATCTATGCGGAAGACGGCAGGCCTGAGGAGGAGGAAGGCCGGTTTTCGCCTGGTCTTTCCCTCCAGGATGTGGAAAGCATCCAAAGGATCGTTCCCACCGTGCAACGCCTCAGCCCGGAAGTGCAAATCAGTGCCTACGCCATGGCAAACGGGATTCGCCGGCCGGTAAGGGTGGCAGGTGTCAGTCCGAGTTATTTTGATGTGTTTTCCCTGGGTTTGTCACGGGGGAAAATGTTTTCCGAAGAACAAATTGAGAAAGGGGCCCCGGTGGCTGTGATCGGCAACAACATCCGGGCGATCTTTTTTGGCAATTCGGATCCTGTCGGCCAGCAGATCAAAGCCGGAAACAATTGGCTTACGGTGATTGGCGTGGTGGAAGACAGGATGGTAAGTGAAGATGCAGCCGCCAACCTGGGGGTCAGTGAATTCAACAATGTGATTTACACTCCGGTGCAGACCATGCTGCTGCGTTTCCGTGACCGTTCAGCTGTCAACATTGAAGACATCCAGATCTCAAGGCGTGGAGGCCGCGGACGGGGAGGCGGTGTTGTGATCGCGAGCAGCAACAACAACGGCAACGGGGAAGCTGTGGAGTATGAAAATTATCACCAGCTCGACCGTGTTGTTGTACAGGTGGCGGAATCCGGTCAGTTGTCCGTATCGGCCGACCTCATACGGCGTATGCTTTACCGGCGGCACAACAACGTAGAAGATTTCGAGGTGATCATTCCGGAGTTGCTGCTTGAACAGGAACAGCGAACCCGTGAGATTTTCAACGTGGTTCTGGGTGCCATTGCCGGCATCTCCCTGATCGTGGGGGGTATCGGAATTATGAATATCATGCTGGCGTCAGTGATGGAACGAACCAAGGAGATCGGTGTGCGTCTGGCCATCGGAGCCAAAAAGACCGATGTGGTTTTCCAGTTCCTCTCGGAATCGACTTTCATCAGTGTGGCAGGCGGCATCATCGGTATTTTTCTGGGGATCGGCCTTTCCAGAGGCATCATGCACTTTACTGATATCCTGACCATTGTATCCCTGACATCGATTGTCATCTCTTTCGGGGTGGCGGCTACTGTGGGCATTGTGTTCGGCTACATGCCGGCCAAAAAGGCTGCAGCCAAGGATCCGGTAACTTCACTGCGTTACGAGTAGGTTTTTAGGACTGGCGGAAGGTGATCCGTTTTGCCCAGGCATGTCCTCAGGGGTCTGCTAACTGGCAATACGGTTGCTTTTCCTTCACAACCATCGTGCCGTCAGGGCCGGTTCGGTGGTAACAAGTTTGCTTTTCGTTCAGCACTGAATTCCCAGACCCAGGGATTCCCTCCTTACCTGCCGATCCTCACTTATTAGGACTTTTCCTGCAAGATGATTATATTTGGGTATTGATCCCGAATGTATAATCAAAATCTTGATACGATGAAGAAATTTGCAGTGATTCTTGCCGGAAACGGTGTGTATGACGGAGCAGAAATTCATGAAGCGACCCTTTCGATGTATGCAATCAAAAAACAGGGGGCTGAATATGATGTATTTGCCCCGGACATGGAGCAGCATCACGTGGTGAATCACCTAAACGGAGAAGAAATGAATGAGAAGCGCAATGTGCTGGTGGAGGCTGCCCGCATTGCCCGCGGAAACATCAAACCCCTTGATCAGTTTGATCCTTCCGAATACGATGTTTTGCTGATGCCAGGTGGCTTCGGTGCGGCAAAGAACCTGAGTACTTTTGCTTTTGACGGCCCGGACTGCAAGGTGCAGCCTGATGTGGAGAAAGCCATCAACGGAATGCACCAGGCAGGTAAACCCATTGCGGCGCTTTGCATCTCACCTGCTGTTGTGGCCAGGGTGTTGGGTAAAGGCAAGCTGACCATTGGTCAGGATGAAGGAACTGCCGGTGCCATTGAGTCAATGGGAGGTGTTCACGAAACCACCAATCACGGGGAAGTGATTGTGGATGAGCAAAACAAACTGTTTACCACCCCCTGTTATATGCTTGATGCCGAAATCACACAGATTGCCGACGGGGCGGAGAACATCGTGCGTGCTGTCCTCAAGTCTCTGAAGTAAACCCGGAGGGTTTGGGGCTTTACGGTAACGATTCCCGGAAGTTTCCCGCAAGGGTGCCTTCCGGGCGGTTGTGCTGTGACACAATAAGGTGTGCGGGCCACAGTTTAAGGAAGCGCCTCTCCAAATTTTCCGGCAAACGCCAACTCATGCAGGGGCTTGCGCGTCCGTGGCGATTTTTCCATTTTTTCGAAATCGGGGCTGAGTGCCTCAGGCTTGTCCTGTTGCCCAATGGCGATCAGGGCGATGGGTTCGTGGTCTTCGGGGATGTTGAAAAATTCAGTGGCCTTTTCTTTGCTGAATCCGCCCATCTGGTGGGTGGCCAGGCCCTCTTCCGTTGCCTGGAAGGTCAGGTATGCCATTGACTGGCCCACATCATACTGGTAAACATTGTTGGTTTTCCCTTTCGAGGATATCTTATTGCCGATGGCCAAAATCAGCACGGGTGCATTACCGGCCCACTGCTGGTTGAACTCAACCATGCTGTCGTGGATCTTTTGCCAGGTATCGTCTCCCTTGAAACCCACCATGAACCGCCATGGCTGTTCATTGAAGCTGGAAGGTGCCCATCTGGCTGCCTCAAGCAGGCGCTGTACTGTTTCTTTTTTTACCGGAGTTGACTGAAAGGAGCGTGGGCTCCATCTTTTTTTAATTACAGGATGGATATTCAATCTGGTATCTGCGGGTTTTTCCATAAGTCTGTCAAATAAACTGTTTTTTATTAAATTTACGTAACATCTATACAACAATGGGTGTTGGATATTTGTTTAAAGGCGCGCGCGAGTATAAGAAGCAAGGCGCGCGCGCGTAAAGTTCTTATCTTTGCAGGCTTACTCATCATGTTTTTAATTGGCTGGGCCGCCGGAATGGCTCAGGATATATACAAATTGTTGACAATGAATTTTATTGAAGAGTTGAAATGGCGCGGGATGATTCATGATTTCATGCCCGGAACGGAAGAGCAATTGCAAAAAGAAATGACCACGGCCTATGTGGGGATTGATCCGACAGCGGATTCTCTGCACATTGGTCATCTGGTTTCCATTATGATGCTGAAACACCTGCAGCTTGCCGGGCATAAACCAATTGCCTTGGTAGGTGGTGCCACCGGAATGATCGGTGACCCCAGTGGAAAAAGTGAAGAGCGCAATCTGTTGTCGGAGGAAGAACTGCGTCACAACGAAAATGCCATCAAAGCCCAGTTGCTTAGGTTTCTGGATTTTGACGAAGTAAAGAATCGCGCCGAGATCGTGAATAATTACGACTGGATGAAAGACTTTTCCTTCCTCGGGTTCTTGCGCGAAGTGGGCAAGCATCTGACGGTCAACTACATGATGGCCAAGGATTCAGTTAAAAAGCGACTGGAGACCGGCCTGTCTTTTACGGAATTTACCTATCAGCTGGTTCAGGGTTATGACTTCCTTCATCTGAACGAGACAAAAAACTGCAAACTGCAGATGGGAGGCAGCGACCAGTGGGGGAATATTACAACGGGTACTGAACTGGTACGCCGTAAAACGGGTCGTGAGGTGTTCGGCCTGACCTGTCCGCTGATCACCAAAGCTGATGGCAACAAATTCGGGAAAACTGAGCAGGGCAATGTGTGGCTGGATCCCAACTATACATCTCCCTATCATTTTTACCAGTTCTGGCTGAACGGTTCGGATGTGGATACGGAACGTTTTATCAAGATCTTTACCCTGTTTTCGAAAGATCATATTGATGCCCTGATTGAAGAACACAAGCAGGCTCCCCACCAGCGTATTCTGCAACGCGCACTGGCGGAAGATATTACCATCAGGGTGCACGGGAAAGAGGCTTATGAAACGGCCGTAAAGGCCTCCGCGATTCTGTTCGGAAAAGGTACCACTGAAGCCCTGAAAGAGTTGCCCGAAGATGTGTTTTTGGCTGTTTTTGACGGTGTTCCGATGCATGATGTGGATGCCGGCACCATTCAGGCCGGAACGGGGATGGTTGATTTCCTTTCAGAGAAAACCGGCATAGCCAAATCAAAGGGAGAAGCCCGACGGATGTTAAAGGAGGGCAGCGTCAGCATCAACAAAGCGAAAGCCGGGGAAGACCAGCAGGTGAACAATGAGATGCTTATTAAAGGCAAATACATACTGGTGCAAAGGGGTAAAAAGAATTACTACCTGGTAACGGTGCGGTAATTATTGCCCTTTGACACCCCAATGCAGACCGTTTGGATGAACCAGGAATGGATACGGGATTTGTTGCCGGGTCATTTGCCCCAAACGACCGATTTGCAGAAAAAAGAATTGCGGCCGTATGCGGTCCGGTAACGACCAAATGAAGGATAATACGAACAGATCCCACAAAAGGAGAAGAAGAACAATATGCGCATCCATAAAAAGTTGATTTTCAGGCTGGCCATTGCAGCCTTTATGGCGATTGGGTTTTGGTCCTGCAGGACCTCTCCTGATGCGATTTTCCCTGACGGGGACGATATTTACGGCCTAGCCACGCCTGTACAGCTTGAAGGCGATTCCACCCTGGTTTTTCTTACGGATTACTTTGTGGGTGGGGCTGCTTCCCGGATTGATTCAGTGACCGGATCTGAAAGGCTGGATTTTGTGCTGGCCGGTGACCGGAAAACCCTGGAGGTGGTTTCCCGCTCCAACTTCATCCCACGATTATCTGAAATGAAAGTTTGGGTGGACGGGACACCCTACAGCCTGCTTTTGCAGCGCAGCCGGCGGGAGCGTTTTACTTTTGAGTTTGACCCCGGCGATGAAGGTTACCGCCGGGTATCGGTTCGGGGTGAGATGAACGACTGGAATGCCAATGCCACACCGCTGAACCTGATAGACGGGGTGTGGCAAACTGAAATGGAGCTGAACCCCGGTCGCTATCAGTATCTGATCGTGGCAGATGGTCAGGAAATGCTGGATCCGAACAACCCGCACGTGGCAGACAACAATGCCGGGGGGCAGAACTCCCTGCTGATGGTGGGCCATACAGACCGGTCAAAGGCACCTCATTTGTCGCCCCGGAGCCATGGCCGCTACAAGCTGGAGCTGGCCCTTGAAAATGACCTGGACGAGGTGTTTGTGTACTGGCAGAATTTCCGGTTGCCTGCCGATCATGTGGAGGTGTTTGATGATCATGTAAACATTCACCTTCCCGGTGATGTGGCAGACCAGGAAAGGAGTTTTGTGCGTGTTTGGGCCTATAACGAACATGGCCCTGCCAATGACCTGCTGATTCCCATGGAAGGCAGCAGGCCGGTCGCTGACCCGGATCAGCTGACCCGTGAGGATAAGGAGGCCACTATTTTGTATTTTATGATGGTTGACCGCTTTAACAACGGCAATCCGGATAATGATGACCCGGTGGAGCACCCTGAACTGGCCGACCGGGCCAATTTTTGGGGCGGCGACCTGAAGGGCATCACTGAGAAGGTGGAAGACGGGTATTTTGACATGCTGGGAATCAATACCGTATGGATGTCGCCCATTACCCAAAACCCGATGGAGGCCTATGAGGAGTACCCGGAGCCAAGGCGGTATTATTCCGGATATCACGGCTACTGGCCCATAACGCTTACCACGGTTGACCACCGCTTTGGCACCGAAGAGGAGCTGAAGGA